>CAYNBG010000076.1:0-2418 GCA_964395495.1 uncultured Staphylococcaceae bacterium | reverse complement strand
TAGAAATAACAAGCATAATAGTAGTTATACCTAATATAACTAAGTTAATTATTACAAGTACTTTATTTTTTAGTGATACTTCTTCTATTTCTATATTATCAATTTTTTTAGATAAGTCTTTTTTAAATAGAAGAAGTATCACACCTAAAGTAGATATACCTGCTAATAAAGTAGGTAACCACATTTTAGATACATAATATAAAAATGATATATTTAAAGAACTAGATAAGTAGATATTGGTAGGATTTCCTATAGAAAATAACATTGAATATGTATTTGCATTTACAAATTCCATTATTAAATATGGTATAGGATTTATTTTAGCTTTTTTACTAAACATAATAATAAATGGAGTAAATGTTAAAATAACAATATCATTAGATGTAAATATTGTAAGTAAAGCTATTAAAAAATATATTGTAAAAAATATCTTATATTGATTGCCTTTAGATAACTTTAATGCTTTATTAGCAAGATATGAAAAGAAATTTAATTCATCTAATGATATAGATATCATAGATAAAGATATAAATAGTACTAGTATTTTTATAGGATTCATGCTTCCAGCAGTAAGATTAGTCCATAAAGAAGATATATCAATTTGTAAGCTAGCAATAGTAAATATTGCTCCTAATAAAGTTGCTATCCAAAATGTTTGAATAGTTATTTTATTACCTAATTTAATATAAGGCTTACAAATTATTAATATAATCATTAATAATATAGTTACTATAAATGTAATTAAAGAAAGTATCATATATTTACCAGTTAGATATTATATTATTAATTAAATATATAGGTAAGAGTAATATTATTTTAAACTTAATATATAATTTATTAATCATTTTATATATTTAACTATTGAATTCCGACCAAAACACGATGGTATCGAATTTTGGTCGTAATTTTTTAATTTTTTAACATATATTTATAGTTATTAATATTTGTATTAATATTTTTTTGTTCACAGATTCTTTTAATAACTAGATCATTATCTAATGAGTGATATGATTCATATAAAGAATATAACTCTTCTGTTTTTACTTTTTTATATAAAGAAGTTTCAGGTATACCTGTTGTATAAGAAAAATATTTATAAATATAACCTATCCAGGCCATAACATAAGAAGGATATATCTCTTTTCCTCTAGTTAATTTCTTTTCTTTTTTGATTATTTCGTATGCTCCAACAATATCTAAAGAATCAGAGATAAAAGAATTGCTAAACAATCTTTTTTGAATAGAAGAATGCATATATGCTTTAATAAATACTTTAGATGAACAGTCTTTTCTTTTAGTTGAGTATTCAAATAAAGTAGATACAAATTTACATTCAATCGATCCAATATAATCATCTTTTTTCATTTTAATAATTCCTCGATATATTTTCCTTTACCAGCATATTGTCTTAAAGCGATTTTTACTTTATTTTTACCTACTTCATTTTCTATTAATTTATATGCTTGATTTTCTTTTCTCTCGCTTTGTGGATAAAAACATCTTTCTAAACAAATTAAGTTTTTGTTTATAACATTATCATTTAAAAATACGTATTGTTTACCTAATCTATTAGCACTTAATGCATTAACACATTGTAAGTCTGTTATGATTCCGTTTATAAAATCATCAAGTATTGTGTACATAGTATTATCTGCTATTGGAGCAATAATAACATCGATATTATTTAATTTGTTTAATAATTTTTTTAAGTATTTAGAATTTTTATATTCATCCAATCTTCCTCTATAATAGGCTATTAAAATCATCCGTTCTTTACATACATTAAACTCTTTAATATTTATATTTTCTTTATTGAAATCGAATATATAAATAGATGATTCATTATATCCAGTTATAAAATTTGCAGATTGTTGTAAACTTTCTCCTAAATAAAAACCTTTACCGAAATCTTTCTTTTCTTCACTATATTGAATAGATGGATTACCAATAATTTCTTTTTTTGATCCGTGAAATAATAGCGCATGATTTTCTTTTAATGATGAGTTATACATTTCTTCTTTTAATCTATTTAAATAAATGTTATGTTCATATATTTGGTTGTATATTTTTTCTAATGTTTCGTATGTTGGTTTGCTTTTGTTATTTGCCCATCTATTTAAAGACATTCTTGATATATTCAAAAAATCACAAACTTCGCTATCCGATAAGTTTAATACAGCTTTTAAATAGTTAATATCTTTATTTAAATTGAAATCCATTGTAACATCCTTGCTAAATATATTGTAACATATGTTACAACTTAATTCAAATTTATATAAAAATTTTTAGACGTCTTTTAAGAATTTTGGTTTTTTCTTTTTTTAACATTTACCTTTAAATCTTTATATTCGTATAGAACTAACTATTGACAAAAAACTATGGGGGGGGGTATATTATTATTAATCAAATTTATGTCAA
>CAYNBG010000075.1:1705-5369 GCA_964395495.1 uncultured Staphylococcaceae bacterium | reverse complement strand
TAAAAAGATTGTTGATGCAGGAATTCAAAAAGTTGAGATTCGTTCATTATTTGGTTGTCTAACTAAAGATGGCGTTCGCGTCCATTGTTATGGTCGTAACTTAGCAACTGGTAAACTTGTTGAAGTTGGTCAAGCTGTAGGTATTATGGCTGCTCAATCAATCGGTGAACCTGGTACTCAATTAACTATGAGAACTTTCCACTCAGGTGGTGTTGCTACTAGTGAAGATATCACTCAAGGTTTACCTAGAGTTCAAGAATTATTTGAAGCTAGAAACCCTAAAGGTGAGGCTTTAATTAGTGAAATTGAAGGTACTGTTGATAACATTATTGAAAAAGATGGTAAATATACAATCTTTGTTAAAAACGACCTTGAAACAAAACAATATGAATCTAACTTCGGTGCTAGACTTAGAGTACATGAAGGTGATCATGTTACAAATGGTGGAAAACTTACAGAAGGTGCTATTTCTCCTAAGAAATTACTTGAATGTAGTGATTCTAGTAAAGTTGAAGCTTATATTGTTAAAGAAGTTCAAAAGGTTTATCAAGACCAAGGTATTAACATCTCTGATAAGCATATTGAAGTTATCGTTAAACAAATGTTAAGAAAAGTCGTTGTTATCGACGGAGGAGATACATCTTTAATCCCAGGTACAAGAATTTCTACAATTGAATTTACAAACGTTAACAAAGATGCTTTAATTAATGGAAAACATCCAGCTGTTGCTAGACCATTAATTCTTGGTATTACTAAAGCTGCTCTTGAAACTGAATCATTCTTATCAGCTGCATCATTCCAAGAAACAACTCGTGTTCTTACAGATGCTGCAATTAAGGGTAAAACAGATACACTTCACGGCTTAAAAGAAAACGTTATCACTGGTAAACTTATTCCTGCTGGTAGAGGATTACTCTCACAAGAAGAAAGAAATGCTATTGTTGATGAATTTGATGTTTCAGCAAGAATCAATCAAGTTAAGAAACAATATATCGGTGTTCATGATGTAGATTATGATGAAGTCGTTGAGGATAAAGAAACTGAAAAGATGCAATCATTACTTACTGAAAGAAGTAAAGAAGAAATCGAATTAACTGAACGTTATAAACGTGAATCTTTAACAAATGACGAAGTTTTTGTTTCAGAAGATAAATAATTAAAATAAATTAAGCAGTTATTTAATTGAATTATTAGATAACTGCTTTTTATTTTTAAAATTTTTCTTATTTTAATTAAAAGTTAGCGTTTAATATGTTAAAATTAATTACATGGAAAATAAAGAAATCAAAACTAGAAGTGAACTTTATAAAGAATATAGAAAAGAGATTTCTAATACTTTATTTTCATCTAAATCAAAAGAAGAAATAGATAAAAAAGAAACTAATATTGAAGAAGATAATAAAGAAAAAAGTGAAGTAACTTTACTTTATGAATCATATATTAGTAAAAAAAGAAGAAATAGAATTATTTATGTTTCTATCATTGTTTTAGTTAGTTTACTTCTTATTGGTTTAATTATTTATTTAATTATAAGGTATTTATAGTATGAAACATATTTCAATTGCAATCGATGGACCTAGTGCTAGTGGAAAGTCCACAATAGCTAAATTATTAGCTAAAAAATTAAATTTTATATATATTGATACTGGTGCTACTTATAGAGCATATACTTTAGCTTGCTTAAAATTAGGCATTAATTGCGAAGATGAAAAAGCTTCAGATTCTTTAATCGGAAAAATTAAAATCGGTTTTAATGAGTTAAATCATGTTACATTAAATGGTGAAGATGTAGAAAAAGAGATTAGAGATAATGCTGTAGCTAATAATGTTAGTTATATTGCAAGTTATAAGAATATAAGATTATTTTTAGTTGATTGTCAAAGAGAATTTGCTAAAAATAATGATGTAATTATGGACGGAAGAGATATTGGAACATATGTTCTTCCTGATGCTACTTTTAAGTTTTATCAAATTGCAGATGTTAATGAAAGAGCAAAATGAAGATATAAAGAAAATTTAGAAAAAGGTATCGAAACATCTTTAGAAGCATGTTTAGAAAATTTAAATAAAAGAGATTATATCGATTCTCATAGATCTTTTTGTCCTCTTAGACCTGCAAGTGATAGTATAGAAATAAATACGACAAATCTTTCAATTGAAGAAGTATTAGATTTAATGCTTTTAATTATGAAAGAAAAAGGATTTAAATATGAGTAAAGGATATTCATTACTTGCTATTGTAGGTTCTCCTAGTGTAGGAAAATCTACTATTTTTAATAGAATTATTGGTGAAAAGAAATCAATAATTGAAGAAGTAAGAGGCGTTACAAGAGATAGAATCTATGGTGATGCTGAATGGCTTGGAAAACATTTTAAATGTGTAGATACTGGTGGAATAGAGCTTGCTAATGCTCCTTTTCAAGATTCAATAAGAATGCAAGCAGAAATCGCTATTAATGAAGCTAATGTTATTTTATTTGTAGTAGATGGAAAGATTGGTTTAACTGATGACGATAAATTAGTTGCTAGAATGCTATATAAATCTAAAAAACCTGTTATTTTAGCTGTTAATAAAATAGATAATAAAGAATCAGTTAATAATATTTATGAGTTTTATTCTTTAGGCTTAGGCGATCCAATTGCTACAAGTGGTGTTCATGGTATAGGTATTGGTGATATTTTAGATAGAGTTGTTAGTTATATTGACACTAATGATGAAAAAGATGAATATAAAGGTATCTGTTTCTCTTTAATTGGTAGACCAAATGTTGGTAAATCAAGTATGTATAATTGTTTAGTTAATGAAAATAGAAGCATTGTTTCTTCTATTGAAGGAACTACTAGAGATGCAATTGATACCCATATTGTTAGAGATAATCAAGATTATTATATTATTGATACAGCAGGTCTTAAAAAACGTGGAAAGATATATGAATCTATTGATAAGTATGCAGCTTTACGTTCTTTAAGGGCTATAGAAAAAAGTGATGTTGTTCTTCTTTTATTAGATATAAATGAAGGTATAAAAGAACAAGATAAGCATGTTGTAGGCTATGCTATTGAAGAAAAGAAAGCTATTATTATCGTTTGTAATAAATATGATTTAATTAAAAAAGATAATGATACAATGAATAACTTTATTAAAGATATTAGAAAAGAATTTAAATTCTTAGATTACGCTCCTATTATTTTTACTAGTGCTGTAACTAAATTAAGAGTTAATGAGTTATTTAATATGATTAATAAAGTATATGAATCTTATACTTATACTATAAAAACTAGCGTATTAAATAAGATTATGGAAGAAGCTCAAGCGATGAATGAATCCCCTGATTTTAATGGAGGTAGAGTTAAGATTTATTATGCTCAACAAGTAGCTAGTAAACCATTAACTATAGCTTTATTTGTTAATGATCCTAATTTTATGCATTTTTCATATCTTAGATATATTGAAAATAAGATTAGAGATTCTTTTGAACTTATTGGATCTCCAATTGTTTTATTATTAAGAAAAAGAAAATGAGAATAGTTGTTTTAGGTAGTGGAGCATGGGCTTTAGCTTTAGCAGATGTTTTAGCTAATAATGGTAATGAAGTTTTAGTATACACAAGAAAAATAGAAGCTCAAGAAGAGATTAATAATAAGCATACAAATAGTAAATATT
>CAYNBG010000075.1:0-1695 GCA_964395495.1 uncultured Staphylococcaceae bacterium | reverse complement strand
TTAAATGATTTAACTATTAATAAAAACATAGTAGCATCTACAAATTTAAAAGAATTAATTGAAGAAAATGATACATTTTTATTGTGCGTTCCATCTACTAGTGTATCTAGTTTATTAAACCAAATTAAAGAATATATTAAAAGACCTATAAATATTATAAATGCTACAAAAGGATTGGATCCAAATAATAAATTAACTATACAAAGTATTATTAAAAAAGAAATAGATAATAAATATATTAAATCTTTAGTATCTATATTAGGTCCAGGATTTGCTAAAGAAGTAATAGAAAGAAATTTGACTTGTGTTTGTAGTGCCTCTTCTTCTTTAAATGATGCTAAATATGTTCAAAAATTATTCTCTAACGATTATTTTAGAGTCTATACATGTTTAGATGTAATTGGAGCAGAATTATATTCTTCAATTAAAAATGCTATAGCTATTGCTAGTGGTATTGTTTCTGGATTAGGCTATAAAGAAAATAGTAAAGCTTGCTTAATAACAAGAGGCTTAAAAGAAATGAGAATTGTAGGTAAAGCATTTAATGCATTAGATACTACGTTTTATGGATTAACTGGAATGGGTGATTTAATTTTAACTTGTTCAAGTTCTACTTCAAGAAACTTTAAAGCTGGATATAAGATTGGATTAGATGATAGTAGTGAAGAATTTTTAAAAACTAATAAAGAAACTGTTGAAGGCTTAGCAACAATTTTAACTTTAAAAGAAATAATAGATGAAAAACATTTAGATTTACCAATTATTTCAAGTTTATATGAAGTAATTTATAATAACAAAAAACCATCTATATTAATCAAAGAATTGATGAAAAGACCTTTAAAAGATGAAGATTGATTTTTAGTTTTTTATTGTTTTTAAGCAATTTTTAATTAATTTTATTTAAAAATATTATAAATAACTAAATTTTTAATGTTTTTTATTGAATATCTTTAAATAATAAGTTATATTTTAATTAAATAAAGGAGTCAAATATGAATAAATTAGATCTTGTTAATGCTGTTTCTGAAGCTTGCAGCTTAAGCAAAAAAGACGCAGAAAGCGCAGTTAATGCAGTTATTGCAGAAGTTAGTAAGGCTTTAGAAAATGGTGATGATGTAAAACTTTCTGGCTTTGGAACATTCTTAGTAAAAGAAAGAAAAGAAAGAGTTGGAACAGTTCCAGGAACAAATGATAAAATCACTATTCCTGCAACAAAAACAGTTGGTTTTAAACCATCAAAGAATTTAAAAGAAGCCGTTAAATAATAATTTATCTAATTAAATTATTGACCGAAAAACCTAGCATAATTTCTAGGTTTTTTTATTTATAATTTTTTGTTGAAATTAAAATGTTATTTTGTTAAAATAATAAAGCAATTTAAGAAAGGTGGTAAGAGTATGTCAAAAGTTGTATTAAGAGAAAACGAAACATTAGATGAAGCACTTCGTAGATTTAAAAGACAAGTTAACAAAGCTGGTACCATCCAAGAATGTCGTAAAAGAGAATTCTATTTAAAGAAGAATTTAAAAAGAAAAATGAAAAGCGAAAACGCTAGAAAAAAATATAGATAATTTATATTTTATAGGCCCTAGAAATAGGGCTTTTTTTATTGATACAGTTGCATCTTTTATTGTATAATTAATTTATGAAAAATAAAAAAATATTATTTTTAACATTGTTACCTTTAGTTATTTG
>CAYNBG010000074.1:0-5369 GCA_964395495.1 uncultured Staphylococcaceae bacterium | reverse complement strand
TACTATTTTATTAGCATATGGTGTTTCTTTTTTCCATGCAGGACAAGAAATTGGAGCAACAAAATATGGACACGACAATACTTATAATATGGGTGATAAATATAATAAGTTTGATTATAAATTATTAGACGAAAGATATGATATGGCTTTATATTTATCTTCTGTTATCAAGTTTAAAAAAGAAAATTTAAGAAAATTAAATTTAACAAGTGAGGAAATTGGTGATAATACTTATTTTGTTAATTTAGATAATGGTGGACTTATTATTAAATTAAATAAATTAGGTGAAAAACTTAAAGATGTTGTAATCATTTATAATCCTACTGGTGAATCGATTAATATCGATTTAGAAGGATATTATGAAGGATTAATTACATATGCTGGTGCAATTGGTCCTCATGGTTTAAATTGTAAGACCGTATTGATGAATCCTTATGAAGTTAATGTTTTTGTTAAGAAAGAAGATTAGTTATGTTTAAATATTTAAAAGCTATTTGTTTATTGATTCCTCGTTTTATATGGGCGTATTTTACTTGGATTCTTCGTTATAGTATTAATCCAAAAAAATATCCAATTGAAAAAAGATTTAATAAAGTTCAATCTATTTGTAAAAAGGTTTTAGCTGCATTTGATATAGTTTGTTATAAAGAAGATTTTGTTAATTTTTATAAAACTAAAGATAAAAATAAAAATTATATTGTTATAGCAAACCATATGTCTTTTTTAGATCCATTATTATTTTTAAGTGTAGCAGAAACTCCAATTACTTTTATTGCTAAAAAAGAAACTAGAAAATATCCTCTTGTTAATAGAATTATAAGAATTATGGAAGGTGAATTCTTAGATAGAGGAGATTTAAAACAAGAATTAAAAGTGTTTATGAATGTTCAAAAAAGATTAGTAAGCGATGAAAAAATGGATATATTAATCTTTCCTGAAGGAACAAGAATTAAAGATCCATATGCTGAAGTAGCTGCTTTTCATCCTGGTACATTTAGATGTGCTTTTAAAAGTCAAGCACCTATTATGGTAACACCTATTTTTGGTACATTTAGAGCAGTAAATACTAAATATAAAGATAGACATAATGCTGTTATGATTAAAACTATTAAAGAAATTAAGTATGAAGATTATAAAGATATGAACACTGTTGAATTAAGCGAATATGTTCATGATTTAGTTAATAATGAAGTTACTAACTATAAAATTGAAGAACCTAAAAAGTTAAAATTTATTAATAAAAAGTAATTAATGTCTTAAGCCTTTTGGATATAAGTTTTTAAGTAAGCCATTTACATTTTTAACATAACCAAGATTTAAATTATTATAACTAACAATATAGTATCCATTTTTAAGGTTAATAACTTTATTAAAAGTATCTCCATGTAGATACTTTTCTTTTTCTTCTTTTGTTAAAAAAATAGAAGTAGAAGAATCTTTATAATGTGCTAAATTAAATGAAGGCTTAAAAATATCTTTATTAAATTCACCTATATTTATTCCTTTTCTAATTGTAGGTATATGTTTTAAAGAGAAATCGTAATTAAAACCATATAAATTATTATCGATTATTTCATAATTTAAGAAATCTAAATTATATTCTTCAATAACATTTTGAACTACTTTATTTGGTTTAAATTTTGTTTGATTTATAGAATTTGCTATTAAATCCCCATCCTTTTTAAGTAAACAATAAAATTGTCCTTCACCTTTAAAACGATGAGGAAAAATATGGCATCCTTCTTTTAAAGATTTGTCATGATATATTTCTTTATAATCGTTAAGTAATATTGGATGAATATCTGAATGATTGTTTAATAAATCTAATACAATTTCTTCGTCTTCTTCATAACTAAAAGAACATGTTGAATATACAAGTTGTCCACCTTTTTTAAGCATTTGATATGCTATTTCAATCAATTCTTTTTGTATTGTTTGTTGTTTTAAAACTTTTTGATAAGTCCAATCGTTTTTCATCTCTTCTAATTTTCTAAACATTGCGCTTCCTGAACATGGAGCATCTAGAATTATTGCATCAAATTTTTCTAAAAATTGTTTATAGTTTTTAGAAAAATCATTAGAAATAATAGTTATATTACTTAATCCTAATTTTTCAATATTGCTAGACATAGTTAAAGCTCTTGGGTAACTAAGATCATTAGATAAAATATTAACTTTAGGATATTTTAAAGCTAATGAGATTGTTTTTCCTCCTGGAGCAGCACACATGTCTAATACTAAAGAGTTATCTTTTAATATCAAATTATTGCTAACAAGCATACTAGAAGCATCCATAATATAATATGCCCCATTATCAAAAAGATAGCTTTTTCCCATCTCATTTATATTTTTATCATAATAATATGCATGATTTATATATTCAAATTTTTCTATTGATGAAAATTCTTTTATAAAGTTTTCTTCATTAACTTTATTAGTGTTTAAAATTAAGCAATTAGTCCTTTCTTTTAATAGGCTTTTAGTTAATTTTTCTATTTCTTCATCTTCTAAATATTTCTTTAAATGTTCTTTAAATTCCATAACTTAATTTTACCATAAAAGAAGTGAATTGATATATAATATTCGTATATGAAAAGCAAGTTAATATATGGACTTAAAATATTTTCTTTAATAGCGTTTATAGGTTGTTTAATAGGCTTATTTGTAGGTTTATATCAACTAGGTTTACAATATATTTCGCTAGGTGCATCGACATTAAGTAATAGAGATAATATTTGGTATTTACTAATTTATATTTTTATGATTATTGGTTTATCTATAATTAATTTTTTTATTTTAAAATATGATAAAGATTTGGATGGATCTGGTATACCTCAAACTATTAAAAAAATTAAAAATAAAGGTAAAATAAATAATAAATTAGGTATTTTAAATATAATTTTATCTACATATATTTCTTCGTTTGCTTTGATGCCTTTAGGTAGTGAAGCTCCATCATTAGTTTTAAGTAGTAGAATAAGTTCTTTAACTTTAGAATTGTTTAAAGTTGATGATAGTGAAACGATTAAATTTAGTATGGGTGCTGGATTTGGTTGTGCTTTTTTATCTCCTTTAACTGGTTTAGTCTTTATGTTTGAACATGAAAAGAAATTAAAAATTTCTTCAATAATTAAGGGTATATTGTTAATGGGCTTTGCTTTTTTAATTACATTTTTTATAAATAAACATCGTCTATTAGAATTTAGTCAATTTAGTATTGATTATGATATGAATTATTTTTATTTATTGTTACCAATTTGTTTAATAACTATATGTTTTGCTTATTGTTTTAATAATATTTTATATTTTTGTAAGAAGTTTATTAATAAGCACAACAACAATTTTATTATTAAATATCGTGGATTTATTTTGTTCTTATTATCTTTAATTTTAGTTATATTTTTCTATATTGGAATGGGAAATGGACTAAATACAATTGGTTATGCTTTAACTTTAACTAGTGTTTTGCGGTTGTTTATATTTTTTATTTTTAGATTCTTTTTAACAATACTTTATGGTTGTGGTGGAGTTTGTGGTGGACTTGTTGTTCCTACAATGGCTGTTGGAGGTCTTTTAACAACTTTTATTATTTCTATAATTTCTAAGTTTGTAAATTATAATACTGAATATACTTCATTTTATGTATTGATTGGCATGTGTTTATTCTTTTCTTTATTAAACAAAAGACCATTAACAGGAGCAACTTTAGTTTTATCAACTTTACTTCATTCAACAAATTATAGTTTAAATGTATTACCAATTTGTTTTATGATATATCTGCTTTTTTGTGTATCAAATTTTATAATTTCTAAATTTATGAAACATGATATTTATGGTTATTTGTTGTTAGCAGAGCAAAATTAGTATTATAAAATAATATTTATTTTATATTTTGTTAGTTTTTATTGTAAGAATTGTCTTAAAAATATTATAATTAAAAATATGGGAAATATTACAAAAGATGTAGCGGTTTTAGAAATTAGAAATCGTACATTTAATTTATTAGTTGGTTATTTAAATGATGGAAAAATAAATTGTCTTTATAAAAAGACATTCCCTTTATCATGTAAACTTAATGACGCAGATATTTTAAATAAAGAAACTTTAGCAAAAGATATATCTAAAATTTGTCATATTGAAGATATTGAACAAAATTTAAAATTAAACATTAAAGAAGTTGTTTTAGTTTATCCTAGCTATGGCCTTGATGTTTATAGAAGTAGTAAAACAACAAATACAGTATCTCCAATTTCTAGAGTAGATCAAATCGATATTGATAATGTTATTTCTTTAGTTAGAAAAGAAAGAGTCCCTAAAGCTAATACTAAAATTGTTGAAATTTTACCTAATAAATTTGAAATTGATAACGGAATTACTTCTTATACTCCTCCAATTGGTGAAACTAGTAGTGCTATTGGATTAGATGCTAATGTATATGCTTTACCAACAAAAATGGTTACAGATTATAAAGAGTGTGTTGGATTAGCTAACGTTAATGTAGTTAAAGAAGTTATTGCTCCAATTGGATTAAGCTATTATCTTCAACAAAATAAATATTCTAAACAAACATATTTATTGATTGATTTTGGTTATAAATCTACAATAGTTTCTTTTGTTGGTAATTGTAGAGTATACGGATCAACATATTTTAATTTTGGTTATGATTTATTAATTAATAAAGTTGTTGAAAAATTTGAAATTGAAGAAAAAGAAGCTAAAGATTTATTAGATAAATTTGGCTTAGATTTAAGAGTTACTAGATATAACCCTCCAATCATTAAAAAGAGTAGAGAAGGTGGATTACATATTGAATTTAAACGCGATGATTTAAATACATTAATTGGTGAATTTTATAATGAATTTATTTCTTATTTAGAAAATTCAATTAATACTTTATTAAAAAGTAATCCTAAATTAATTAGTAATATTAGATTATGTTTCTATGGAGAAGGTGTTAATATTAAAGGGGTTAAAGAATATTTAAAATCCCATATACAAAATAATGAAGTTGACTTTATTTATGGCAATGTAATTGGTGTAGATGATAACGAATATTTAAATTGTATTGGTGCATTATATTATTCTTCATTTTATAAAGGCAGCATTGATGATATAAATACAAGTAAAAAAATTACAAATATTAAACGTGAAAATGACGTTGATGAAGAATATGATGAAACTAAAGATGAATTATAAAAAGGAGACAAGGTATGGTAGATGATGGATTAGATAATTTTGAACCTGTTGCTAGAATTGTTGTTTTAGGTGTTGGTGGAGCAGGCAACAACGCTGTTAATAGAATGATTGATGAAAATATTAACAATGTTGAATTTTATGTTTTAAATACAGATAAACAAGCCTTATCTTTA
>CAYNBG010000073.1:0-5375 GCA_964395495.1 uncultured Staphylococcaceae bacterium | reverse complement strand
AGATAAAGAATATGACTATGTTTTAAACGAAATTAAAGAGATTAAAAAAGCAGTCGGTAATCATACTTTAAAAGTTATTATTGAATGCTGCTTACTCACTAAAGAAGAAATCGTTAAAGCTAGTGAACTTGTTAAAGAAGCTAAAGCTAACTTTGTTAAAACATCTACAGGATTTTCTAAATGGGGAGCAAAAGTAGAAGATGTTGCTTTAATGAAAAAGACTGTTGGAGATGCTTGTGAAGTTAAAGCTGCAGGAGGAGTTAGAACTCATGAAGAACTCCTTGAAATGGTAGAAGCTGGAGCAACTCGTATTGGCACATCTAGTGGTGCTAAATTAATGTAATTATTTTATTGATATAAAATAGAAATATTAAAGTCTTAAGAATTGAATCTTAAGACTTTTTATTTATTAAATTTAAAATAATGAGAAGATTATGATCATTGTCTTTATTATTTCAATAATACTAATTGAAAATATATTAAAGTTAAAATATAATATTTTTATTAGGAAATTAATTAAAAAGATATGTCGCCGTGGTCTATTAACTTTATATATACTAGTAATGTAAATATAAATATGCCTTTATGGGCAAAGATAATATTATTAATAGTTTTACTTTTAGTTTGTGGTATTTTTGCTGGCAGTGAAAATATATTTTCAAGTTGTAATAAATATCACTTTAAAGCTGAAGCAGAAAAAGGTAATACATTAGCAAAAGTTGTTACTTTTTTAATTAATCATTTTGATAATACTTTAATAACTGTATTGATTGTTAATAATGCTATTCAATATGTAATGTCGTTATTTATGTCCAGCATTATTTTAGATATTTGCGGAACTAGTTTTGATAGTACTCTTCAATCGATAATATCTTCAATATTATTATCATTTTTTGTATTTATAATAACAGATTCATTATTTAAAATATTAGGAAAACATTTACCTAATAGATTAGCAACAATATTTGGATATATAGTTATATTCTTTTATTTTATTTTATTTCCTTTAATGATGATTTTTAAATTTGTCTTAGTAGGAGTACATAAACTATTTAAAATTAAAGATAAAAACTTCTTAACTAGAGAAGATTTTATAAAAGAAGCAGATAAAGCTGTTTTAGATGCTAATGAAGAAGATGATGAAGAAGTTAAAGAAGAATTACTTGAAAAAGATGAATTAGAAATATTAAATAAAGCATTTACTTTTGATGAAATTAAAGTAGATGATGTATTAAAGAAAAAAGAAGAAGTATTTTCAGTTAATATCAAAAATTTAACTGCTACAAAATTAAATAAAATAATTTTAACTCATGATTATAGTAGAATCCCTGTTTATGAAAATAAAAAGGATAATATTATTGGTATTATTACAGTTAGAACATATTTTAAAGAATATATGGAAGATAATCATTTAGATATTAGAAGTTGTTTAACTGAACCATTATTCTTTAAAGTTGGTACAAAACTTGATGATGTTTTTGATGAATTTAATAAATCTAAAATTCATATTGGTATAGTTAAAAATGATAAAAATAAAGTAGTTGGTATTGTTACAATGGATGATATTTTAGAAGAACTTGTTGGAGATATTAACGAAATTAAAGTAAATAAACTAAAGGAGATTAAATATGGACCAAAATCAAATTAATCTTCTTATATATTCTTTAATTTATGTAGTATTAATAAGTTTATCATTCTTATTTTCTCTTTTAGATATGGCTTATACTTGTGTTAATATATCTCATCTTGAAGATGAATATAATAAAACTCATAAAAGAACTTTAAAATTAGCTATAGGATACGCTAAGAATTATGATCAAACATTATCTACAGTTTTACTTTGTAATGATTTAGTTAATATCGCTTTAGAAATAGTATCTATTCCATTTTCTTATTCTATACTTAAAGCATGTAATATTGAAGAAAGTAGTAGTTTATATCCAATTGTAACTGTTATTATTTCTATTGCTACATTAGTATTATTAATTTTATTTGGTGAAATTTTACCTAAATCTATTGGTAAAGTTAATAACTATAAATTTGTTAAAGGATCACCTATATTCTTATCTATATTTTATTATGCTTTATTCCCATTTACATGGATTAGTAAACATATTGTTAATATATTAGCTTATCCTATTGTTCATAATGTAAAAGATATTCAAATTGATGGAGATGAACTTCATGAAATGGTCGATGAAATCGAAGATAAAGGTATAGTAGATGAAGATAAAGCAGAGATGTTAAGAGGAACAATTGATTATGCAAATACTGAAGCATATGAAGTTATGACTCCTAGAGTTAATATGTATGCTTTAGAAATTAATGATGATATTGATGAAATACTTAAAAATGAAGATACGTACCTTCATTCTAGAATTCCAGTATATGAAGATAGTATTGATAATGTTGTAGGTTTTGTTTTAGCTAAAACATTAATAAGAATAAAATTAGAAAATTCATCTAAAACATTAAAAGATATTCTTTTACCTATTGAAAAATATCCTAGATCTACAGAAATCAATGATATATTTAAAGATTTTAAAAAGAATAAGATGCATATGGCTTTAGTACTTGATGAATATGGTGGTACTGAAGGTATTATCACTTTAGAAGATATATTAGAAGAAATAGTTGGAGAGATTTGGGATGAAACTGATGATGTAGAAGCACCATATTTTAAAAGAAAAGATGGAACATACATCGTTGATGGAGGTATGAATCTTGATGATTTCTTTGATTTATTTGAATTAGATAAAGAAGATTTAAATGAAACTGAATACGTTACAATTGGTGGATTCTGTGTAGAACTTTTAGATGATAAATTTGCTAAAGTAAATGATAAAATAAATTATCAAAATCTTGAAATTAAAGTATTAGCAGTAGATGAAAATAAAACAATAGAAAAATTATTTATTAAAGTGAATAATAATGAAAAAGAATAGGATTATTAGCCTATTCTTTTTCTATATATCTCATTTATTTTACTAGCTAAATCTATAACAGTATCGTTATCTGTATCTATTAAATAATCTACATATTCTTTAATAGAATTATAATTAAATTTAGTTTCATCAATTTCTAATCTTTTTTCTATATCTTCTAGTTTATCAAGTCGAGATAACATTCTTTCTTTTCTAGTTTCTTTTTTACAGTTTAAATAAAAAGATATGATACTAGGATCATTTAATTTTTTAAATTCTTTTAATCCATTAGGTTCTATAATTAAAACAGTATTATCTGAAATATTATTTTTTTCTGTACCATAATAATTGCCATTATATTCTACATATTCAATAAATTTATTTTCTTTTATCTTTTTTAAAAATTCATCTTTAGAAATAAAATGGTAATCTACTCCATTAATTTCGTTAACTCTAATACATCTAGTAGTAGTAGTTATAAATTTATTAAAATTAAACTTAAAACATAATGTTTTACAAATTTCGCTTTTACCACTAGCACTAGGTCCTACTAAAATAATCATAATAATAGTTTATATTAAATATAATATAAAATTAAGTTAAATTTATATTAAATTCTTGAACATATCACTTAAAAACATATATCAATTGTTGTAAAATAATATAGGTTTTTGTTTAGGAGCATTAGTTGTATGGAAAATGTTACAAAAGAAAAATATCTTAGTTGGTTAAATAGCTTAAAAGATGTAAACGAAACAGATTATAATAAATTAAAAGAGATTAAAGATGAAGAATTATTAAATGATATGTTCTTTAAAGATCTTGAATTTGGTACTGGTGGGCTTAGAGGTGTTATGGGTCTTGGTAGCAATAGAATGAATGAATATACTGTTAAAAAAGCTAGTTTAGGTATTGCTAATTATATTGTTAAAAACTATAAAGATCCTACTGTAGCAATTGGATATGATTCAAGAAATAACTCAACATTATTTTCAGAATTTGCTGCTAGTGTATATGCTTCAAAAGGTATCAAAGTTTTTATTTATAAACAACTTGAACCTACTCCATTATTATCTTATGCAGTAAGAAAGTTACATACTTCAGCAGGAGTTATTGTTACAGCTAGTCACAATCCTAGTAAATACAATGGATATAAAGTTTATAATAATGAAGGTTGTCAAATTAACCTTGAAGTAGCAGATAAAATGATTAAAGAAATTGAAAAGGTTGATATTTTTAAAGAAATTAAATCTTTTAAATCATTTAAAGAATTAAAAGAAAAAGGAATGATTGAATATATTCCTGATTCAGTAATAGAAGATTTCATTGAAGATACTTTAAAGATTTCTATTACTAAAGATTTTTCTAAAAAGGATATTAAAATTGTATATACTCCACTTAATGGAACAGGTTTAATTCCTGTTACAGAAACATTAAAAAGAGCAGGATTTACAAATATTATCGTTCCTATTGAACAAAAAAATCCAGATGGTAATTTCCCAACTTGCCCATATCCTAATCCTGAAATTTTAGAAGCAATGCAAGTAGGTATTTCGTATTGTAAAAAAGAAAATGCTGATATATTAATTGCAACTGATCCAGATTGTGATAGATGTGGAATTGGTGTTAGATACAATGATGAATTTAGATTATTAAGTGGAAATGAAACAGGTACATTATTACTTGATTTTATTTTAAATCATTCTTCTTTACCAAAAGATCCTCTTGTTGTTAGAAGTATAGTTTCAACAAGTAGTGTTGATAAATTATGTGCATTACACAATGTAACTATGAAATATGTTTTAACAGGATTTAAATTCATCGGTGAAGTTATTTGTAATCTTGAAAAAACACATGAAGAAAATAGATATATCTTTGGTTTTGAAGAAAGTTATGGTTATTTAACTAATCCAAAAGTCAGAGATAAAGATGCAGTTAATGCTAGTTTAATTATTGCAGAAATGTTTGCGTATTATAAAGCTAGAAATATCAATTTAATTGATAAATTACATGAAATCTATGATGAAATTGGTTATTACAAGAATATTTTACTTACATATGAATTTGATGGAGAAAGTGGTCTTAAAACAATGACTAAGATTATGAATGATTTACGTAATGCTTCATTTAATGAATTATCTAATAAATTTAATAATGAAATAGTAGTAAAAAATGATTATAAGTTATCTAAATCGGTAGATATTAATAATAAAGAAACTACATTAAATATTGAAAAGAGCAATGTATTATCATTTAAATTTAAAGATGAAACATTATTAACTGTTAGACCAAGTGGAACTGAACCTAAAATTAAATTCTATATTGAAACAGTAGGTAAATCTTTAAAAGATAGTGAAGATAGAAATGCATCTTTTAAAGAAAATGTCATTAAATTTGTTAAATCATATTAATTTTTAATAAAATAAGCACTTTATGTGCTTTTTTTATTGC
>CAYNBG010000072.1:0-5441 GCA_964395495.1 uncultured Staphylococcaceae bacterium | reverse complement strand
TAATAATGAAAAATATGATAAAAAATTCATTAATGATAATTTAAAAATTTATTTTGATCGAAGTGAAGGATATTATATTCAAAGTAGGTTTAGACCATTATTTCCTATTAGAGTTGATTAGTTTTAAATGACATCAAATTATCAAAATTTGTATTGTATAATATAATTAATTGTGAATAAAACACTTAAACTGAATTGATATATAAATGAAATTTTAATAAAAAAGTTATTAAAACAGACGGAGAGAAATAGATGGAAAAAATCATATTTATTAATAGTTGCAATGAAATAGAGTTATTAAGAACATTAGCTAAATTTAATATAAAAACTCTAGGTTATAGAGTTTTTTCTAGAATTCAATTAATTCAATATATTGAACAAAAAATCGGTAAATTTACATCTAAAAAAATCTTAAATAACCAAGAAGAAGTTCTTTTATATCAAAAGGTTTTAAAAGAAAATAAATTAAAATATTTTGAGAATTCTACATCTTATGAAGATGTAATTGCTATTGTTAATGGTATTAATATAATACGTAATACAAGTGTTAATGATATTGATGATGATATTAAAAACACATTATTATCAAATCAATTTAGCAAGAAAAATGAAGCTATATTGAAATTATATGATTTATATAAAAAAGCTAAGGGTGATTCTTTTGATCAAATTGATTATATACATTTTGTTTTAAATAACGTAGGTGATATTAAACTAAATCTAGAAATAATAACATTGTCTTCTTTAAAATATAATGATCTTGATAAAAGAATTGTTGATTTAGTAAGCGATAAACATTTTAATGAAACACAAATAAGCTTAAATGATTTATTTAACTGTAAAAACAATAAAGGGAATATCAATGTATATAGCGTATATGGAGAATATAATGAAGTTTTGAATGTTTTTAAAATTATAAATGATAATAAATATAATGTTGATGAATGTGAAATCGTTTTAACTGATTCAAAATATTATTATCCATATTTAAAAGAAGTATCTGAATTATTAAATGTTAATATGACTTTTAGTTTTGGTTATCCTTTATCTTTAACTAAAGCTGGTAAATTACTTGAAAATATTTATTATTATGAAAAGATAGATAAATTTGGTGTAAACGGAATTAAACAAGTATTTTTAAAGAGTGATTTAAATATTAAAAAGATTAAAGAAGAACTTGGTATTAAATCGCAATTAGAATTTGAAAAATTATTAAAAGTAGTAGGAAATTTAAGATTAAGTTTTAATAAAATTGATAATGAAAATAAGATAAATAAATTTTTAGCATTAAATGATAGCGATTTAACAAAAGATGAATTAGTGGCTAAAGATTTTTTAAACAAGTTCAATACAATACTTATAAAAGGATATAAAGGAATAATTGAAGATTATTTTGAAGTAAAAAATAGTGATGAAATCCTTGCTAAAAACGTTATTTTAAATAATTTAGATATATTTAAAGATGATATTGTTGAATATGTTTCGTATATTTTATCTAAAAATATTGGTAGTGAAGCTAGCAAAGAAGGTTATTTACATGTAACAACATTAAATAATGCATTTATGTCTTTTAGAAAAAATGTATTTATATTAGGCTTATCTTCAGATAAATTCCCAACAAGAGAAAAAGAAAATTTTATAGCATTAGATTTAGATATTAAATCAATTAATTCTAAAGCTAGATTATCAATTGATAGGCAAGAAGAAGATATTAACTTGTATCATCAAACTATGGAATTTTTAAATAATAGTGGTTGTAATGTTTATTTGTCTTATTCAAACTATGATTTTGTAGGTGTTAGAGAAAGAAATAAATCATCAGTATTATATGATTATGATAAAGTAATAAATATAGATAAGTTTTTTGAATCTAATTTCTTTAATGAATACGGAAAATCATATTTAAATTCATATAAAATTTATAGAAAAGATAGATTAATTGATAATGAAGAATATGAAGTAAATGTTGAAAAATTATTTAATGATGAAAACCATTATTTATCTCCATCTGATTTAGAATCTATATATTTATATAAAGTTGAAAATAAGGAAAAAATAAATACAGAATATGATTTCTTTACAAAAAAGATTTTAGGTATTAATTTTGAAAATGATGTGGATTCATATAATTTTATTGAATATAATGATTTTGGTACATTAGTTCATAGTGTTTTTGAAAAGTGTAAATATCCTTTAAATAAAAAAGAATTAGAAGATGAAGCAAATAGATTATTAAATATATATACTTCTACACATTATCCAATTAATAGTGGAGTTAAGACTAGTGATAAATTATTACACCAAATTAGAAATGGTGAAAGAATACTTAGGAATTATATACCTGTATGTAAAGAAGAAAAACTTTCAGGATATATTAATAATCTTTATTTTAAAGGTAGAACAGATTTAATAGCTTCTAATGGTGGAGTTAATTATGTTATTGATTATAAAACCGGTAAGGTAAAGCATTCTATAAAGTATGATGATAATAGTGTTCAAGGTCAATTATACGCTTATCTATATAATAAAAGTAATAAAAACAAGATAACCCAAGTTGAGTTTGCGTATTTTGATAAAAATGCAACAGTTGATTATAAATTTGATGATATTTTAATTAACAATATACTAGATGATTTTAAAGACAAGGTTAATAATTTAAAATTTGAAAAATTAACATATAATCCTTTAATTAAATTAGAAAAGGAGGGCAAATAATTATGAATGATCAAGATACAAGATGTCATATTATAAGCAAAGATGGTTTAAATGAAAATATATTTTTAGAAGCTAATGCTGGAAGTGGAAAAACTACAATTCTTACAGAAAGAATTGTTTATATGATTGAAAATGGTATAGATATTACAAAAATCTGTGCTGTAACATTTACTAAAAAAGCTGCAAATGAATTTTATGCTAGAATTTTAGAGTTATTAAAAGCTCGTTTAAATTGGGACAATGTTGATGATAAATTAAAAGGAAAATATAAACATTTAGGTAAATTAAGTAAGGAAAACATATCAAATATTGAAAATGCTTTAAAAAATATTGATTCGTGTTTTTTAGGAACAATTGATTCTTTCTGTTTACAAATCATTTCCGAACATCCAATTGACGCAGAAGTTCCTACTAATATTAGGCCTTTAGAAAAAGATGAATTAAATAGAGCTTATAAAGATATATATATCGATATTAAAAATTGTGTATATGGAAATAAATTAAAAGATGAATTAGATTTAATGGAATATTATTTTGGAGAATTAAAAGAAGATTTTCCTACTATATTTAAAAATGCTTTATTTGATAGACACTTACCTATTAATATTGATAATAGATATCTTGATGAAGATGGTGATTTTAAGCCTTTTAAAGATTTTGTTAATCCAAAAGACGTTTCTAATTATGTTTTCTTTTGTAAAGATTTATTAAATACATCAATTGACAAAAGAGATAATGCTAAGAATTTAAAATGGTATTCTTTAGAAAAATTTATTATTGAATATGACGATAATGGACTAATTGCTTTATTAAGTGAACACAATATTAATTTTAAAGAATTAACATCTTCTGATAAAAATAATCCATATTTTGATGAAAATGGTTTTTACGATGTAGGGGTTCGTAAAAGAATGTTAAAAGGTAAAAAAGAACACCCTTTACTTAAAACAATTAATGATTATAAAAGAAATTATTTCAATAAGTTTTTAAATGACTGTTTAAAAGTCATTCCTCAAAAATTAAAAGAAGAAGGCATATTAGATTTCTTTGATATTCTTCTATATACTAGAAATCTTTTAAAAGATGATATTTTAAATAATAATAGTAAGCTTGTTAAATATATTAGAAGTAAATATCGTTATTTTTTGCTTGATGAATTTCAAGATACTGATCCTTTAGAAGCTGAAGTATTTTTCTATTTATCTAGCGATAATCCAAATGCTGAATACGATAAATGTATACCTGATAATGGTTCATTATTTATTGTTGGAGATCCTAAACAATCAATATATAGATTTAAAGGAGCAGATATAGATTCATATATAAATATAGAAAATTTATTTAAGAAGAATGGCTTTGGTGTTTATAAATTATCTGATAACTTCCGTTCTAGTAGTGAGTTAAAAACACGGTTTAATGATGCTTTTAGAAAAGATTTCTTTACAGGTATTGATTATGAAGATATATCTAATGAATCAACTAAAGTTTTAGGAGGAATAAGTGGAGTTTATAAAGGAATTAATGATGATATTCCTCATTTAATTGATTATGTTGTAAATGAAAAAGGTTATCAGTATAAAGATATTATGATTATTACAGCTAGCACATATTCACATAATGATTTAAAAGGGTGGTTAAATAAGTATCCTCTTAAAATAGAAGGTAAAAATGTTTTATCTGAAAATATTACATTAAGTAGAATTGCTGCTATACTAAGAGCTTGTTTAAACAGTGAAGAAAAATATTATATATTTAATGCATTAGAAGCATGTGGATTTAATAAATTTAAATTAGCTGAATTAAAATCCTCAGGTTATTCATTTACTTTAGAATATAAAGATGAATATAAATATGAAGAACTTAAAGATTTTATTGACCATATTAACGAAGTTAAAAAAGTAAGTATATATTCAATGGTAGAAAAAATAATAAGTGAATTTGATATATTTTCAAATTTTAATTATGAATATTTAGAAGAAGTATATTATTTTAATGAATCAATGATTGATTCTATTAGAAATAACTTATTAATTACAAATAAACAAATTATTGATTATATTAATAGTTATTTTGCTAATAGAGATAAAGATATAAAAGAAAGATTTTCTTATTTAGATAAAGATTATAATGCAATAGATATTGCTAATGTTCATAAAGTTAAAGGACTTCAAGCTAAAGTTGTTATATTATATAACACTAAAAAGAGTAAAAGAGAACCTGAAAAATCCATTTATAACAACAAACGTTATTTTTGGGGAATTAAAGGTGGATTTGATAAATTAAGAGTTAACTTTGATGATTTTAAAAACGATATAAGAGATGTTGAATCTATAAAGTTATGGGAAGAAAGAGAAAGACTTTTATACGTTGCTGCAACAAGAGCAGAAGATCTATTATTTGTTTGCGGTGATGGTGATAGTTATTGGAGTGAACTTATTGAAAGAATTAATGTAGATCTTCCTAATAATATTAAAAGTTATGGAATTACAAATGATTCAGGCAAAGATAATTTTATTAACTTTTTAAACACTACTAATGCAATTTATTTATTAAATAACGAGAATGATTTAAAATCTAAATTAATTAAGAATGAAGAAAAATATAAGTTATTTAAAAAATTCTTTATTAATGATGAAAATATAAAACTATTATTAAACAAATTAAAAACATCTAATATTACTTTCTTAGATCATGATAAAAGTATAATCAAAGAACTATCGAACAAT
>CAYNBG010000071.1:0-5509 GCA_964395495.1 uncultured Staphylococcaceae bacterium | reverse complement strand
AATCATATCAAATATCTATTGATTTTACTAATGAAAAAGTATCTATTACTGGATCAGATACATTGAGTATTAGTTTATAATCTATTGAAAATAAAAATATAAATTTTTTGATATCAATAATTTGGTTTCGCTCTATTATAATAAATAGTTTAAATAAATATAAAACTATTAATTAGTTTTCGTTTTCCGAACTATAAAATTCATGATGATGAATACTGCAGATTATTCGTAAAATACATAAGACAATTTATAAGAAATGAAGATGTTATAATAGAAGAAAGAAAAATGGGATATTTGTTTTCTTTATCATACGGAAGAAATAAGAGTTATTTTTTAAATAAAATTGGATATAATGAAAACGATATAAATAAATTAATTAATGATATTCGAATGAATACAGATTTTTAACATCAACATTTAAAGTTATTACAAAGTTTACATTTAATTTTGAAGCTAAAACAATATTGAATAATTATATTGTAACAACTGCATGGCAATTAAATAATGATGGAAATATAAGGCTTATAACGTTGATACCAGGAGGAGATAAAAAATGGAAAAAGGAATAAAAATGGGTGACAATATTAAAACTTTAGTGGATAAGAGAGCACAATATGGTGATGAGACTATATTCGTTCCATGTGGAACCATTGGGCTGGTTTGTGATGTATTTGATGAGGATGCTGTTTTGATTGAAACTCCTGATAATTTTCCTTTTGCTTTAGTTTTATATGAAAAAAATGAATATGAAAAAGTAGATATTTCTTTAGAAAAATAATTTAATAAAATTTAAAAAGTTAAAAATAATAATCCTGAATTAAGTAAAGGTACATTTACTAATAATTCATCAAGTGGTTATAATCTTAAATGGAAAGTAGTAAAGAATAGTAAATCATATCAAATATCTATTGATTTTACTAATGAAAAAATATCTATTACAGGATCAGATACATTGAGTATTAGTTTTTAATTATTTTTATTTAAAAAAATATAAATTAAATGCAAAACGATTTTTTCTTTATTTTTCTTATATATTTAAATATTTTATTTAGATTAATGGAATTTGCTCATGAAGTTATAAAAATATTAATTTAATAAATAGAAATAAATTCTATTTTCTAGATTTACTAATTCTAAAATATTAGTAATGTAATAAAACAAATGTAATTTTCGTAATAATCTGTTATAATATATAGACAAAAAGTTAAATGATACTTAGGTAGTTCTAATAATTATCAAATTAACAAGAAAAGAGGTTTTTTATGAACTATGAAGATCTAATACAAGCATTAGCTAAAGATTATTTAAATGTATACATAGTTAATTGTGTAAATAATACAGGTAGTATTGTTAAATTAAACGGATATATTATAGATGGAATTATAGATGCACCTAAACAATTTAATTATGATAATATGTTAATTAAATATGCTAAATCTAGAGTATATAAAGATGATTTAAATGATTTTATATCTTTATTAAGTAATTCTTCATTGCTTAATATTTTCTTAACAAATCATAATAATGAATATGAATTTAACTATAGAATATTAGATGAAAATAATTCTATTCATTATTATTCTGCTTATTATGTTAAAATATCTAAAGAAAATGAACCATTAGAACTAGTAGTAGGCTATAGAAATATTGATAACTTAATTGAATTTAAAGAAGAAGCTAAAAACGAAGGCTTATATAAAGCATATAAAGTATTATCAAATGTTTATATGTCAATGTATAGAATAGATGTTATAAATAAAAAGTATTATGAAATTAAAACAACTAAATACATTAAAAGAGATGTTGTTGATAGTGAAGGTCAATGGTATGGAAATATTCAAAATGCAGTTGAAGACTTATGTAGTGTTCCATTTAGAAAATCATTATTAGAATTTTTAGATATAAATACATTTGAAGAAAGATTAAAAGATAGAGATCAATTATCTTTTGAATTTGTAGCAAAATATTCCGGATGGTGTAGAGGTCGTATTATTAAAGGTGATTTAGATGAAAACGGAAGATTATTTCATGTTATCTGGGCTATTGAAGTTATTGAATTAGATAAACAAAGAGAAGAAGCATTAAAGAAAGCTGCTTATACTGATTTATTAACAGGTATTTATAATAGAGGATATGGTGAAATATGTGTTAATAATTTATTAAAAGAAAATAATGGTGGTACATTTACTCTTTTTGATATTGATGACTTTAAATCTATTAATGATACATATGGTCATGATGTTGGAGATAAGATTATTATTGAAATTGCTAATGCTATAGAAAAAGCAAGTCATGAAGAAGATATTGTTTTTAGATTAGGTGGTGATGAATTTGCTGTGTATTCTCCTGGAATTTTTTCAAGAGAAGAAGTAAAAATCATATACGAGAATTTTGTAGTTAGAGTTAAAAATATAAAGATTAAAGAAGTAGATAGACCTATAACTATATCTATAGGTACAACTTTTGTTAATAAAGATAAAAAAGAGACATTCTCTACTTTATATAAAAGAGCAGATACAGCAATGTATGAATCTAAAAAAGAAGAAGGATTTAAAATTACTATATTAGATTAATTACTATAAAACTCCTTTAAAAAACTATATAATAAGATAGTTTAATTAAAGGAGTTTTATTTATGGATTCAAAGAATAAAAAAATAAAAATATTTGCTATAGTTATTAGTTCTTTATTATTAGTTAATATGTGTATTACTGGAGTATTATTAGGTTTTCAAATAAATAATAATATAGTATCAAATCAATACAAAACTAAATATTCTTTATATATAGGAACTAATGATAAAGATACATATACTCAAGTTATCCCATTTGATACATGTTTAACTAAAGTAACTGAAATATGTACTAAATATACTGGAGGATGCACAATATACGAAGCAAATGGTTATTGGAAAGATGATACAAATGCTATTACAAAAGAACAAAGTATTGTATGTATTTTAGAAGATATAACTAAAGAAAAAGTATATAAAATCTGCGATGAAATAATAGTAGAACTCAATCAAAATTCTATATTAATAGAAACTCAAAATGTTATTAGTACATATTATTCTACTAGTAAATAATTACATTTATTTAGATTTATATAAATAACATTCTTTACTATGTGAGTATATTAATCCAACAGCTTGAAGGTATGAATATATTGTAGTACTTCCTACAAATTTCATACCTCTTTTTTTTAAATCTTTAGATATCTTATCTGATATTTCACTAGTAGTTTTATCGTATTCATATATTATATTTTTACCAGTAAATGAGATTAAATAATTAGAAAATAATTGATATTCATCTAGTATTTCTTTATATATTCTACTATTTGAAATAGAAGCATTAATCTTTAACTTATTTCTTATTATTTTCTTATTATTTAATAACTCATTTACTTTATCCTGATCATAATTAATTATTTTATTTATATCAAAATTATCATAAGCTAAAATAAAATCTTCTCTTTTATTTAATATACATTCCCATGATAAACCAGCTTGGAAAGTTTCTAAAATAAACATCATATATAAATAATGTTCATCTAGATTTAATTTAGAGAATTCTTCATCATGATATTTAACATATAATTCATTATTTAAATTACACCATTTGCATCTATTCATAATTTATTACCTTTATTTGGTATATATAATTTATTAGTATCTACACCTTCTAATTTTAATAATTCTATTTTATTTTTAATTCTACCGCTATATCCTATTAAATTATTATTTTTACCTATTACTCTATGACAAGGAATAATTATACATATAGGATTATTACTTAAAGCATGTCCTATTGCTTGATTTGACATCTTTTTAATATTTCTCTTTTTAGCAATAATAGAAGCAATATCATTATAAGTAATAGTAGTACCATATTTAATATCTAATAATATATCTAATACTTCTTTAGTAAATGGAGATATATTATCTAATTTATATTTAATTTTAATAGTAGTTATTTCTTTATTAAAATATTGATCTAGATATAGATATGTATCTTTAAATATATCTAAATCATTATTTAATATATATTCATCTATATCTTTAGGTAATGTATATGAATTTATAAAATATAAACCAGTTAAATAAAGTCCATCACTAAGTAGAATAATGTCATCAAAATTATCTTTAGTTTTATAAATACACTTATATTTCATACATAAATTATTATATCTTAAAATATTTAATCAATAAATTCATAAATCTTTGATATAATATTTTTAAATAAATTATATAAAGGAAAATAAATGTATGGATAAAAAATATAGATTTTATGGTTTGAAATCAGAAGAGGGCAACTGCGTCCATCCAGGGCTAAGAGATTTTTTAATTAAAGAAGTTAATGATTTAATAAATAAAGAAGGATCAGAATTTAAAAAAGATTCTGATATATATAAAAAAGCTGAAATAACAAGACAAACTCGGAATAATATAATTAATGGCTATGTTGCACCTACATTGGATAATGCTTTAAAAATTGGTTTTACTATGAGACTTGAAGAAGGAAGATTTTGGGTATTTTTAGATTATTGTGGATATGTATTATATGAAAAAACACTATTTAATATTCTTATGAAAAAATGCATACATGATCATGTTACTTTAGATGAAGCACGTAAAAGATTAATTAATAATAAAATAACAAATCGCTTGTTATAATAAAATATAAAAAAATGTCAAATTGCATTTTACCTTTTTGTTTTCTTTTTTGTTTATACTATTCTTGTTTTTAAAAGGAGAAAAGAAAGTATGAATAAAAACGAAGCATTAAATGCAAGTATTGAACAAGTAAAGGAACAAGTAAAATCATTAAAAGAATGTAAAGGTAAAAGCAATATTGAAATCAACAATATTGTAGCAGATCATTTCTTATCATTATTTGAAGAAGGAAAAGTAAGCGAAGAAATATATTCTTATGTTTTAGATTATTTAGGTAATGATTCTTATGGTGATTTTAGATATGACTTTAGAAAAAAGAATGGTGAAATAGACATTAAAGCAATTCATGAAACTGTTGATAATAGAAGAAAAGAATTGTTAAATAATCCTGAATATATGGATTATGAAGATTATGCGTTAAATGAAATCTTATTTCAAGAATTCATTAGATACTCTAATGCAAATAGACTTGAAGCTGATTGTTTAGTTGAAATAGCTAAATATTTAGGTACAAAGTTAAACATCGAAGGTCCAGCAAGCGAAGAAAATAATAATGATGAAGTTGATAATACTGCTAGTGTAGAAGAAGCTTTAAAAGGTATTAAAAAACAACTTAAAGAAAAACCAGAAAATAAAGGTAAAAGCGATGAAGAAATAGATGGCATTATGCTTGATGGTTTCTTACAAGCTTTTGATAATGGTCAACTAGGTAAGGATGATTTATTAGGTATTATGAACTTAATGGGTTATGAACCTACTAAAGAATTCTTAGAAGAATTAAATAAAATTAAATAATTAATTAATAGAGGAGTTTAATTATGACTGAAGAAGAGA
>CAYNBG010000070.1:0-5560 GCA_964395495.1 uncultured Staphylococcaceae bacterium | reverse complement strand
TAAGATAACTTGAAGATTAAATTTTCTTAATAATTTAACAGCTTCTTTAAATCTAGTTGGGTCCATTTTTGAGAATGCTTCATCAAAAATAATGAGTCTTGTAGTATTAGCAATCTCTCCTTCATCATTAGCATGATAAAGTTGAGAGAATGAAGCTAAGATTGCAATATAGAAAGGAGTTTGAGTTTCTCCACCAGATTTTTTCTTAATCATCTTAGAAAGACGTTGTTCTTCTTTTGTTTCATTGTTTGTAACAATTAAATCAAAATCTAAATAGCTTCTATAATCAGTGAACTTTTCAATATTAGCGATTAATTCGTTATTCTTCTTACTTTCTCCATCACCAACATCAACAATTTGACGGAATAAATCTTCCATAACATCTTTATATTTATTGATATATTCAGATTCATCTTCTCCAGTTTCAAGAAGTAAATCATCTTTTAACATATCATAATATCTTTTATAAACTTGAGATGGTTTAACTGTAAATCTATAAGAATCTTTACCAAACATCGATTGAGCTAATGCTTCGTTTAAATTAGCGATTTGATCTTCAGCATCTTCAATAGCACCTCTAAGTTTAAAGATAAAATCATCCTTAAATTGTTGAGTTGCTTTATTATAACTATCAACAATCTTTTCTTTATAAGAAGGAAGTTTTACTTCTTTAAAATCATTTAATTCATTATTAAATTCATCATTATTTTCATTTTCAACATTAAATGAAAGATGATAAGTTGTAACGTATTCTCTTCTTGCTTTAACAAGACTGCTGAATAAGTTATTAACAATGTATTGTAAACGTGAAAGTTGAGCATTGAATATTGAATAAATCTCAATATTATTTTTACCTTCATCTTTTAATTTTTCAAAGATTGGAGTAGCATCATCATTAATCATGAAAGCATCATAATTTTTAACTAAGTTATCTTCTCTAATTCTTACGCTTTCTTCTTCTTGCTTAATCTTTTCTTCTTTAATTGATTTATTTTCTGCGATTAAGTTACCTTTTTCAATCAACGAAGCTTCTTTATCTTTTTCAATTGAGCGAATATCTTCTTCAATATCAGCAATTCTTCTATCTAATGATTCAAGAAGAGTTGTATCATGTTGACTTAATTCGTTTTCAACATATTTTAATGTTTCTTTAAGACCATCAAGCGAAGAAATTCTTGAAATTGAATTTAAAATATTTTCAACTTCACCTAAAGATAAAATTTCTAAACTATTAGCATTTGTAATTATATTTGCAAGTTTTCTATAGTTATCTAAGTTTGCGATATTGTCTTTAAGTTGATTACTCTTTTCTAAGAAAAATCTATCTGAAACATTTCTTCCAATAAATGATTCTTGATATAATCTAGGATTCATTTTACTTAATGCAAAATTACGATATAAATCACATTCTTTAGTAATACCATTACCAAAGTTTCTTGCTTCTTCAACATTTCTTGCTTTATAAAGTCTACCAATTAAAAAGTTAGCATAAGCTCTTGCGCCTTCATCATCTGTAACGATTTCACTAGCTAAAGAGCCATCTTCACACTTATAATCTCTTTCAATAATTCTTTCTTGATCGACTAACGCAATGCTATAAACACCATATTGTGTTAATAATCTTCTTAAAATTGAATAAGCATCTAAATAATATTTAGGAGCTACAAAAAGATTAAATTTTTGATTATATAAAAATCCTTCAATAGCATTAGACCAACTTAAATCTTTAATATCGATTAAATCAGCAAAGATATTAACTTCGATATGTTTGCCATATTTACTTGCTAATTCTTTTTCAAGTTCTTCTTTAATTGTTAAAAGACTTCTACTATAAGGTTTTTTACCTTGTTTCATTGAAGATTCTTCATCTTTTAAGCTTCTAATCTTCTTTTCAATAGTATTAATTGATCTAGCTAAAGAAATAGCAAGAGTAGAAACCTTTTGTTTAAATGAAGTCATAACTTGTTTAAGTTCAGTTAAATCTTCTTTTGAAATTGAAGCTAAATTATCGATATTTTTTGATTTAAAATCAATTAAATAATTATGAGTAACTTTTGCTTCTTCAAGTAATGTATTAATTTCTTCAAGTTTTTCTTCATCTACACTATCTTTATTGATATTTGCTAAGTTAGATAAAATATTTGTAGCATTTAAATCATAGCTTTCAATATATCTAGATAGAATAGCTTTAACTTTAACAATACTATCATTAATATTTTTAATATCTTGTTCAGTTTCTTGTTTTTGTTTATATAAATCTTCAGTTAATTTTTGAGTAGAATTACTAGCTTTATCTTGAATTAAACCTACTTTTTTACGATTTAATTGAGCTAAATTCTCTCCAAAATCAGCTAATTCTAAATCGATTTGATTAATTCTATTTTCATTTCTTTCAATTTGTTCTTTATATAACTTTAACTTTTCTTTACTTTGTTCAAGTTGACATCTTTCAACGATGTATTGAGCAATTACATAATTCTTTTTATTATCGACATACGAAGAATAAATTTTATTAACTTCTTCCAGTTTACCAATTCTTTCTTCAATTGTTTTAGCTTCTTCTTCAAGACGTTTATATTCAAGAATATTTTCTTGAAGAACATCAAGATTGATATTAGCTTGAGGATCACAAACATATTCTGTAATAAATGTTGTAATGTCAGTAATCGGAGTAAATGATGTAGCTTTTTTAAGTAAGCTAAAGTACTTATCTTTTAATCCGCCAAATTTCTTCTTTAAGAAATCTTGATATGCTCTATTTGAATCAAAGAATTGATAATGTCCATTGTTATTTTCATTAAAGTATTTTGATAATGATTTATATTCCATTGGAACATTATCAACAATAAATTCATTTTCAGGAATTTTATCATCTAAGCAAAAATATCTATGTTCTTCGCTTCCATCATCAAAAGAATCAAAAACAATACCCATTGTAAAGTTTGAATCATCCATATCATTATGAAATTCTAAAGCGATATAGGAAGTAAATCTACCATTACGAAGATATTTAAATCCTCCATCTAAAGTATCACCGATTTCTCCTTTAAGATAGCCTCTTAAAGTACGAGCTGGTTTATCCATTGCAGCTTTGTTAAAAAATCTACCAGTTGTATCACCAAGTAAAACGATTTGTAAAGCGTCGATTAATGTTGATTTACCACTAGCATTAGCACCAGTAAGGAAAACTAAAGGTTTAACTTCAATAGTTTCATTCCAGAAATAATGCCAATTTATAATTTTAATTTTAGTTAAAAGTTTCATAAAACCTCCTAGTTATCCTTATTTTCATCAAGAATAGGTGTTTGATTTTCATTGTTTAATTCATCTAAAGCATTACTCATTGCAATAATCTTTTCATTATCTATTGCGTAAATAATACTTGGAAGAATATAAAATGAAACATTACCTTCATCATAGCTTCCACTTACTTTTGAAATAATATTGTGATTTGCCATAAATCTTAAAGACTTGCCAATTAATCTACCAGTAATCTTTTTTCCTGGCATTTGAATACCATGATCTAACATCATTTTAATTAAACTAGGTGTTGTCATATAAATCGATTGAGAACTGCTACCACTTTCTTGTTTTTCATCTTCATAAATCAATCTTAAAGTAAATAAAACTAAAGAAGTCTCTCTATCAATTCTAATTCTATTGTCTTCATATTCATTACTTAAAGAAAAAACACCCAAAATTAAATCTTTATTTAATGTCCATCCAGCAAACTTTAAATATTCATTTACAAGATCATAATATCTTTCTAAAAATCTAAAATCAGGATTGACTCTAATTAATTTTTCTCTATTATCAAAAATATCTCTTACAACAAAACTTTTAAGCATCAGTTTATTTACAACTTCAGCAAATTTTGTTTGATCACTACTTGTTAATTTAGCAAAATCTTCACTAAACATAATTATTTTTCCTCACTTTCTTTTTCTTTAACATGGAATATAAAATTTGGAATAATATACTCATGGTTTCTAATCTTTTCATTATCAACATATTCAATATAATAAAAGCAATCAGGATCATCTTTTTTAACTGTTGCTAAAATCAAAAGAACAAAAGCATCATGATTTAATAAAGGAATATCTTTACTAGCAATCTTATTTTCACCATTAAACGCACTATTCATGAATTCATAAACTCTTTCATCGCTATAGTTATCCAATGTTTCATTTAAGAAATTTTGCATAATGATATCGCTTGCTTCATCAAAATCGACAATTCCTAAAGGCACGCCTTCTTCTCTATATTTTCTAAGTAATGGTAATGTTACTGACTTAGAATCAATATATCCTTGTTCATAATAATTTAAACAATCTTGCATTCCAGAAAGAACTTTAGCAAGATTTTTGCCATTGCTTAAACTCTTTCCATAATGTTTAAAGATATTTTCTAAATGTCCTCTAATAGATTTATCTGTGTTATTTAAATATAAAATCTTATTAGTACTACTCTTAGTATAAGTATTATTTTCTTTATCAATATTAGAAATTAAATTATTGACAGTTTCGTATGTATCACAGATATAGTTAATCATTGTGATAATTTCATTTTCAAGCTTAGCTTTATCATTTTCATGATGAATCACACTAGCTTGAGAAACAAGTTTATCTCTTGTAGCTTTATCTTTTAACCAACCTTCTAAAATTCTAATGATTGGTTTTTTAAATTTAGCAACACTATCAAAAGTTTTTAAAGGGTGATAATACCTATCACTAACCTTTCTTTTATATAAATCAAAATAATCATGTAAAACTTTATTTGTATGGAAAGTTTTACCTAATCTATTTTGATATATTCTAATAGTATGAACAATTGTCATTAATTCTAATTTCAATTTTTTTGTTGTTGAATAAGCTCTTTCTAAAGTCGAATAGAAAAGCTCATCTTTTTCTTCATCTTCAAGCTTAAGTTCTGAATATGTTGAATGTACTAAACTAACATATGGAGATTCTTCATCATCGATAATATCTTTAATACCTCTTAAAAGAAAAATTGAATAAGTTGGTAAAATAACAGTTTCTTCAAAAGTTTCAGGATCAATTGCTATATCAATCCATCCAGTTTCCTCTAAACGTCTAACAATAAAACTAGCTTTACTAGATAAATTATCATAAATTAAACTAGAATCATCTTCACCATCATATTCTTCATCTTCAAAACTAAATTCATACAAATCTTTATTTTTGTCTTTTAAAGTTTTGACAAAATCAGCTTTAGAAATCAAAGATTCATCGTTTTCAAAAAGATCATATAAAGTCATTAAACTTTCAGCATATATTGCCTTGTTTTTTCCACTAAATATTTGGAAATAATTGTCTGGTAAAATATTAAATAAATTCGTCATCTTTTTTAAACCTTATTATGTATAAAATTATACATAAAATAGCCCTTCTTTTAAAGATAAAAGTTGTCTTTTTTCTAACTTTTTTATATCATTTATTTTATGAATACAAAAATCATTAAACCAAGGTCATCTTCAGTATTAAAAATTTACATTCCTGTAATGATAATTCTTTTAATTGCTGTTTACCTTGCAGCAGGA
>CAYNBG010000069.1:0-5687 GCA_964395495.1 uncultured Staphylococcaceae bacterium | reverse complement strand
TTATGTAGATAATAAATATTACTATTATATTGATAACTTAAAATGGGTAGAAGCTAATAATTTCTTATCTAATTCTAATAGTGATTATGAATTTATATATTTTAATGATAACTATACTTATCAAGATCAAGAATATAAATATGCATTAAGTGAGAAAGATGAATCTAATTCTACTAGATATACTAATAAAGTTTCTTTCTTTTCTTTAGATATAGATTATTCAAAAGTTGATATTACAAAAGATAATTGTTCTGAAATTTGGGATAGCGTTTTAACACAAGTTCCTAGTGAATATCAATCTATTATTAATAATACTTCATCATTTACTATTTATAGACACATTAAAGAAAGTGATGGTAAGAACTATCTATTTTATAAAGATAGTAATGGTAATATTTCCAAAAAATGTTTTACATTTGCAAGTGGTTTTATACCAAGTGAAGCAAACGGAGGAAATAATATTTTAACTAAATTTAATTTTTTAAAGTATAATGTTATTTTTGAAGGAGAGAGTGAAGTTAAAACTATTTATATGGGTGTAGATGATGTCGTTGGTGGATTTATCGATACTGATAATTATTTAGCTTTAGCAGTATTTCAAGATGAATCTCCTGTAAATGATTTATTAAAAAGTATTTAGTATATGGAAATTAAAATAATAAATAAATTTAACTATTTAGATATAAAAGAAAATAAGACTAATTTAGTTTTAGGTTTTTTTGATGGAATTCATGAAGGACATATGAAACTTATTCTTGAAGCGATGTATGGATATAGAAATGTATCAATATTAACTTTTATTCATTCATTTAAAAATAATGATGAAGTTATTATGTCAAATAAACAAAAAGAAGAAATCTTTAAAGAAATCGGTATATCTACAATTTATTATTTAGATTATGATGAATATTTAAAGAATATGGAGCCAATTGATTTTATTAACCTTATTTTAAAAAGAATTAATCCTCATCAAATAATATGTGGAAGTGATTATAGATTTGGTAAAAATGCTTTAGGAGATATATATTTACTTAAAAAAGAATTTCCTTCTTTAAATGTAGTTCCTTTTGTGTATTTTTCTTTTAATAAACAAATGAAAGTATCATCTACTGTTATTAAAGACTTAATAAAAGTTGGAAAAATAAAAGAAGCTAATGAATATTTATATCAAGACTATGAAATTGAAGGAGAAGTAGTTAAAGGGTTAGGCAATGGTTCTAAATTATTATTTCCTACTATTAATTTAAAATTAACTACTAATTATGTTTTGCCTAAAAATGGTGTATACAAAACTAAAGTATATCTTAATGATTTAGTATATGATTCTATTACAAATGTAGGAATACATCCTACAATTGATAAATTGAATGAAGTTAGTATAGAAACTCATATTCTTAATTTTAATAAAGATATATATGGAAAATTTGTTAGAATTAGATTTATGGACTTTATTAGAGATGAAAAGAAATTTAACTCTATTGAAGAACTTAAAAAACAAATTCAATTAGATATTAAAAGAATATAATAAAAATTTAAATATAATAGCGTCTTGTATATTAGAAGGCGCTATTTTTATACCTACCTTATTATAAATCCAAATTAAAAATAGCCCTTTTAAGGAGAATTTATTATGAGATATTTTATTAATCAGATTAAAAAGAAAGATTGTGCATTTACTAGTTTAAAGATATTATTAGCTAATATTTATAAAAGAGATGATTTTTTATATATTCCTCAAAGTAAAGATGATAAGTCTTATTCTTTAAAAGAAATTATAGATGAAGCTAATAAATATGGTGTAGTTTTAAAAGGATATAAAACTAAAGATAATGATTTAAATTTATTAAATAAATTACCATGTTTAGTTAATATTAAACAAGATGATATGCTTCATATGGTTGTAGTGTTTAAAATTAAAAAAAATAAAGTTTTAATTGGAGATCCAGCTAGTGAAATTAAATATATATCTAAAAAAGAATTTTTATCTAAATGGAGCGGAGAATATCTTGAAACTGAAGAAATTTTAGGATCAGATTATAAAATTTTAAAAGTAAAAAGTAAAATTAATACATTTTTATATGCTTCATTAGCTATTGAGTTAGTAGCGTTTATATCTTTATCATTAGGTTTATATTGCTCAAATAAAGATGTTAATTTACTTATTCCTGTTTTATTCTTTTTGGTATATGGGGTACTAGAAATTTTATATAGAAGACTATTAATTAAAGGTATGAAAAAGTTTGATGAAGAAATATGTATTCCATCATATTTAGAATCGAGAAATAACTTAACTAATTGTTTAATTGATATGAATAATTATAAAAAAATAACATTTTCATCACCTATTAATTTATTTGGTGCAGCATTTACATTATTATTTTCTACAATAATTTTAGGTTTAAACAATTTCGTTAATATTATTAACATTTTAGTAATTCTTACATTTAATATTGCAATGTTTTTAATATCATCTACATATTTAAAGAGTAAAAAACATAGTTTAACTTTATTAGAAGATAAGCTACTATATGGAAAACTTAAAAATGATGACTTTAAAGATTGTTTAGATGAGTTAAATAAAGAAACATATGTAATTGCCTCGCTATATGATTTAAAGAAATTTATTGGTATTTTTCTATCAATTGGTTTAAGTTTAATAATGCTAGCAATAAATAAAAGTAGTGGTCTTAATTATATTTTATTTCATGCTTTCTTCTATATGTTTATTAATAATAATATTGATAAGATTCTTAAATATAGTGAAGAATATAACTCATATAAAAAATATAAATGTTTATATTTAAATTATCGAGGTATTAATTAGTTTAAAATTCTTTAAATAAGCAAGGCAAATAAATTATCATTTTTATGATAATTTTTTGTCTTTTATAAGGATATATTTACAGTGTAAAAAAATACTTTAAAAAAGCATTTTAAAATTAAATTAATTATTATAAAATTAATACAAATAGGAGTAAGACGTTATGACATCAAATTCATCTAGTGCGTTAAATTTTAGTTATTTATTATTGGATTTTTATAAATCTTTAAATATTAAAGAAAATGAGTTGGCTGTTATTTTAATGATAGATCACCTTTTAAAGCAAGAAAACGATTTTATTACAAAAGATGAATTAGTTTTAAAAATGAACCTTTCTTTAAAAGAAATCGATGATGCTATGACTTCTTTATATGTTAAAAAATATATTGAGTTTATCGTAGAAAATGGTAAAGCTAAAACAACGATTAGACCTTTAAAAAAGATATTATATAAAAAATTTGAACAATCTATTTTTAACGAAGAAGAATTAAAACAAAAAGAAGATTTAGTTTCTTTAAGAGAAGAAGTTTTTTCTCTTTTAGAAGAAACATTTCAAAGAGAACTTTCTCCAATTGAAATCGATAGAGCAGATGAATGGATTAAAGCTAATATCGATAAAGATATAATCATTAATTCAATTAAAGATGCTAAAAGATTTAATGAATTATCAGTCAATAAGATTGATCGTATTATCTTAAATAAAATAAAAGAAACAGATAAAGTTGGTAATGAAATTAAATAATAAAGTAGTATTGATAACTTCGTATTTAAACGAATTATTTAAAGATGCTAAATGTGAATTAATTTATAATAAAGATTATGAATTTTTAATTGCAGTGATGTTATCTGCTCAAACAACTGATAAAAAAGTTAATAGTGTTACACCTATATTATTTTCTAAATATAAAACATTAGATGAATTGAATAATGCTAAAGTAGAAGATATAGAAAACATAATAAAACCATTAGGTTTATATAAAAATAAAGCTAAAAATATTAAAGAAATATCCTCAATATTGTTAACTAAATATAATGGAATTGTACCTAAAGAAAAAATAGAATTAATAACTCTTCCAGGAGTAGGAAATAAAACTAGTAATGTTATAAGAATTGAGTTATTTAAAGAACAAGAATTTCCAGTAGATACTCATGTTATTAGGGTTTCTAATAGATTAGGATTAGTAAATAACGAATATAATCCTGATGTTATAGAAATTAAGCTTAAAAAAATATTTAAAGATTATGATTTAATTAAATTACATCATCAATTTATCTTCTTTGGAAGATATAAATGTAAGGCTAAAAATCCTATTTGTAATGGATGTAAATTTAAAGAAATTTGTAAAGAAAAAAACTCGTTATAAACGAGTTTTTTTATTTACTTTAAATCGATTTAATTAAGCACCCATTATTCCGCCATCAACAGGAATAATAGCACCAGTTATATAACTAGATTCGTCACTTGCTAAGAATTTAACAACATTAGAAATATTATTAACTGTTCCTGGAGCAACTTTCATAGCCATCATAGCAGCAATATTGCTTAAACCAAATTGAGAAGCATTAGCGTAGTCTTGTTGAGACATGATTTCAGTAGTAATACCACCAGGGCATATACAATTACATCTAATATTAGAATTTCTATATTGATAGCCAACAGATTTAGTCATACCGATAATAGCGTGTTTTGCCATAGTGTAAACTGTTCCAGCTTTACCTCCACCAAGTCCAGCAATACTACCAATTGTAATAATATTTCCTTTTTTATTATTTTCTAAGAAATATTTGCAAGCTTCTCTTGTTGAATAAAATGGAGAATATAAGTCAATAGCAAATACTTTATTTAACATATCATCTTTAACTTCACCAATTGGGCCAAAATCATCCATGCTTCCAGCATTATTAACTAATATATCTAATCCTTTAAAATTATTAATAGTATCTTTTACTAATTTAACAGTACTTTCTTCACTAGAAAGATCTACTACATAAGGATTAATGCTACCTTCATAATTATTTTCTTTAGCATATTCTACTAGAGCTTCAAGTCTTTCTTTTCTTCTAGCTGCAGCGATAACAGTAGCACCTTCTTTAGCGAAATCTAATGCGATTTGTTTGCCCATACCACTAGAAGCACCTGTAACGATTATTATTTTGTTTTTGAAATCCATAATTATATTTCCTCCAATGAATTTATATTTTAAATATAACATATAAAAAATCAAAAAAACAACTATTTTATCGATATTTTTATAAATATAGGTATATAAAATAGTTAATACTGAAATATGGTAGCAATTCTGTTTAGGTAGTATTAGTTTTAATTATATTGATCTGTAAAGAATATAAATAAACTGCTATAATATTTTTTGTTTGAAGAGGTAAGATATGAAAACTATAGAAGTAGTTGCTGCTATTATATTAAAAGACGATAAAATTTTTTGCACCCAAAGAGGATATGGTGAATTTATTGATAAATGGGAATTTCCTGGCGGAAAAATAGAACCAAATGAAAGTAAAGAAGATGCTTTAGTTAGAGAGATTAAAGAAGAACTAAATGCTGACATTATAATTAATCAATTTTTAAATACAATAGAATATGATTATCCAAATTTTCATTTAATAATGCATAATTATATTTGTCATTTAAAAGATAATAAATTTACTTTATTAGAACATGAAGCTGCAAAATTTGTTCATTTAAATGAACTCGATAATATTGATTTTTTACCAGCTGATGTATTAGTTGTTAATAAATTAAAAGAAGTATTAAAAATATAAACATTTAATCTTTGATATCCATAGTGAGATATTTATAAAGATCGTATGGCACTTCGTTTTTTAATTTAAAAATAAATTTAACTGC
>CAYNBG010000068.1:0-5787 GCA_964395495.1 uncultured Staphylococcaceae bacterium | reverse complement strand
CTTTTTCAACATATAATTCTGTTTCTCTAATAACTTTATATACTTTATTTACAAATTTTTTTAAAAACTCTTTATTTCTATCTTCCTTAGAAATAATAACTTCATAATCCCGTTGATCTACATAAATCGAATGATAGTTATCTCTTATTTCATCTTTTCTTATTGCATTCATATCAGTATAAATACCTTCATGTATATTTAAACCATATTTATCAATATTTAATCTTTTCCATTTAGCTAAAGAATGAACTATTTCTAGATTTCTATTTTCCTCATTTAAATCAATATCAAAATTAACAGGTTTTTCAATACCATTTAAATCATCATTAATACCAGTTTTACTTAAAACAAATAAAGGAGCGGTAACTCTTAATAAATTTAATTCTTTTTCTAATTTATTTTGAAAATAATTTCTAATTTTTTTAATTGCAACTTCATTTTCCTTAAAATTTAACTTAGAAATATATCCTGTAGAATATCTTAATTTTTCCATATGTAACTCCTTTATAAACTTGTTTAATATATTTTATAAATATATTTTAAATTTTCATTAAAAATTTAAAATAAATAATATAAAATTAATACACAAGGTAGCAAATATGAGCGAAGAACGTGGAATGAAAAAATATCTTCCTTTTGCAAGTTTAGTTGAACAAGAAACTGAACTTAATAAGATGTTATATGAAAAGAATAAAACATCTAAACCTTTAATATCCACTGAAAATGCTGAAAAAATAAATAAAATATTAACTAATTATAATCAAGATGAAGATTATACTTTTAAACTATTTTATGATGGTTATATTTATAAATATACTGGTTCAATCATAAAAATTGATAAATATAAAAAGAGAATCTTTTTTAAAGAATTCTCTTTTCCACTTAAAGATATAATTGATATAGAAAGCAATGACTATCTATATGATGTTCTTTAATAACCAGACTTTCTAATTTGATTTAATGCAATTGGAAATAATAAATACAAGAATCTTTCTAAGAAATTAAAGATTACTACAATTAAATTAAAAATAGTTAAAACTAATTGATTTGCATTTGACGCACCTTTAATTATTAAATTAACATAACCAATTGTTGAACTTATAAAATTATATAAACCACCCGCTACTAAGATTGCGCCTAAAACTATCATTGCAATTTGAACGCTCTTTTTAGAGCTTTCATTTTTTCTATCAACTACTAATAAAACAAAATATGCAATTGCAACAGCACAACTTATAGCTAAAATAATTACTGCAATTAAGCCTTCAACGCCATTAAATATAATTAAATTTATCGAACTAAAAACTAAAGGAATAATATAATCACATAATACAAGAACAAACATTCCATTTAATGCATATCTAAAATTACTTTTACTTTTTAAGAAATCTCCAGTTAAAAGAAAATAAAATATAACACTTATAAAATAACTAATAACTTGACTTATTACAGCTGAAGTCATTCCACCATCATTTAATTTATTAATAATTAGATAGCTAATTGCTGTAATTAAATAAATGAGGGTCATACCAGCACATGTAAATGTTGCAATGCTAGAAAAACGATTCTTTGAATTACTGTTACTCATTTAATATTCCTCCTAAATCTTTATAATTATAAACCATTTTGAAACTTAAAACTATTAGATAGAAATTAGTTTTTCAAAAATTTAAAAACCATATGAAATCTCACCTCTTTTATTTTAAAATCAAGTTTTCTTTGATTTTATAGGATAAACTATTAACAAACATTGAATTTTAATTAATTTCAAAAAATTCTTAATATCTTATTATAAGAGGTTGATACATATGTTAAGATTAAAAGAATTAAGGTTGAAAGAAAATATAACTCAAGAACAATTAGGCAAAATTATAAATGTTTCTGGTCAAACAATTTTAAATTGGGAAAATGGTATTCATGATCCAAGTATAGAAAATTTAAAAACATTAGCTACATATTTTAATGTAAGTATCGATTATTTGGTCGGATACAAAAATAAAAAATCTTTGACCAACGAAATTATTAATGAATTAAAAAATTACGAAAAAGATCAACTATTAAAAACTATAGAAATCGCTTTAGATGAAATGTTAAATGAAAATAAAAATAGCTAGGAAAACCTAGCTATTTTTAATTTATTTAGCAATTTTAGCTTTTAATTGAGCTTTATAATCTAAGGCTTTTTGTTTAGCATTAGCCATTTCAGTTTTGTATTTGTTTTCGAATTCTTCAAAGCATTTATTCTTTACTTCGTTTGCTTTCTTTTCAAGTTCACTAGCCTTCTCTTTTAATGTAGATTCAACAGTATCTTGTCCAGGAAGGGCTTTCATAAAATTATTTATAGTTGTAATTAATGTATTAATTGTTTCTTTTCCACTATTAATTGAAGTTTGAGCACTTTCTTTAAAGCCGTCCATTGTTGAAATTGCTGTTTCAAGTAATGTTTGTTTTAAAGCGAGTTGAGCATCTAAAGCAGCTTTATCATCTTCACTAGCATCAGAATTAGCAATTTGATTTCTTAAAGTAATAACGTTTTCTTTAGCCTCAAGAAAAGCTTTATAACTTACTTGATAATCACTATCTTCTTTTACAAAATAATTATAATTTACTTTTTCGAGATCATTTACAGCATCTCTTAATTCAGTAATTACATTGTCAATAGTAGCTACTAAAGTAGAATATAATGAACTAATAGAAGAAATGATTTCTTTTGTTTCTTCTGTATCAGCAAATTTAATTTCATATTCTTTTGTTTGTTTATATAAATTTTCAAGTTCGACTGTATAAAATTCTTTATATTCATTATAAGAATTAGATACAATCTTTAATAATTCTTCATAGGACATATTAGCACAATCTTCAGTTGTTAAACTTGGTTCAATTTCTACAACTAAAGCAATTAATGCTTCTTTTGTTAATGAAGTTGCATAACTCATTTGTTCATCAATATTATATTTATCACATGTTGAAGTAACTGTTTCTTTTAATGCTTTTTGAATACTTTCTTTAATAGTATCACTATTAACATCGACAGTAAATTCAATTTTATTTTGGTCAGCAGTAACTTGTCCGCTAACTAAATAACCACATTCGTTTTCAATTTGGATAACCTTTGCAACAGCTTCATCAACATTTAAACCAACAAGATTTTCTCCACTTAAAACAATTTTACCTTCATTATTGTCACCGCTAACACTTAAAACACAGTTATTTTGATCCAAAACCATACTGATTTTAGGATTAACTGACATAGTGACCATACTAGTTGCTTCTCCAGTTTTATTTTGATTTAATCCTAAACCTAAACCAAGTCCTAAACCTACAACTACAGCGCATGAGCAACCTAAAGACAAACCCCAGACTAATTTCTTATTTTTCATAGTAAACACCCCTTTATTTTCTTCATTAAAAGAAAGTTTACTAGTAATCTTAGAATAAGAATTTGTCACATCTATAGATTTATTAATATCGTTTTTAAATTTATTTTTAAAGTTCATATTAATTTCCTTTTTTATAGTATGCTTTAACTTTTTCTAAAGCTTTATAATATTTTGATTGAATTGTTCCAATAGTTTGATTCATTTCTTCACTTATTTCTTTAAAAGAATAATCAAAATTTAATCTTAAAATTAAAATTCTATTTTCGTCTTCTTCTAATAATCCATTAAAGTTAAGTAATAAATCATTTTCGTTAGATGTATCAGCTATTAATTCTCCATCAACAGGAGTATCTATTATTTTATTTTTTCTAAATTGATCTATAGCCATATTATTAGCCATTTTAGCTAAATAATTTTTTAAATTTGTTTTATCATCTATTTCATCAATTTTGTTAAAAAATTTAATAAATACATTTTGAGATACATCTTCACTATCTTCTTTATTCTTTAAAATCAAATAAGCTTGATAATAAACTAATCGATAATATTTATCATAAAGACTTTTAAATGAAGACTGTGTTTTCTTTTTAAGCTCTTTGATTAGTTTATAATCTTCTAGCACACTTTCTCCTTTCACCATATATAACGAAATTAATAATTATTTTTATTTTAAATATTTATTCATGAAGAAACCTACAAAGTATAAAATAACAATCACTGATGAAGATACTACATTAATAATTGATCCTGTATCTTTAAGAACAATGCATTCAATAACAGCGATTACAAGTAAAACAATCATAATAATTGCAAATGGTAATCCAACTTTTGAAAGTTTGTTGTTGTTATTAATAAATAATAAGATACCTGCAATACCACCAAAAATTCTAAATAAAGAAAATACAATACCAAATATAACAGTTGTAATGATTTCTACATTATTTAACTGAGAATAATCTAATGTAATTAATGATAAAATACTATAAACAGATAATACAATTAAAACCACTGATGATAAAATAAGCATATATTTACCAACTCTTTTTGCTTTATTTTCACCTTCCCAGTCTTTAAAAATATTTTTAGATTCTTCACTGACTAATAATGTTTCTTTATTTTGTGTATACATTGAAATAGTAGAAACTTTTCTCATTATCGCTAAATTTAATTTGCTTGATGAAGAATGTTCAAGGAATAACAATGTAACAGCCTCCCAAATAAATACCCAAGCCGAAATATCAACTATTTCACTAACAATATCACCTTGAACGCCTTCGCCAAACCATTTATTATTTTCACCAATAACTTTAAATAAAAGTAATAATACACCAACTAAAATTAAAACTGCACTTGTAAATTCTTTCCATGTTCTTTGCTTTCTTGAAGAATATTGAGCAATTTCAAGTGTATCATTAAATGATTCAATTAAAGTATTTGGATCATATTCTTCATAATCATCTATAACAAATTCTACATTAATCTTATATCCGTTTGGTGAATTAGAAATAACCTCATCAATTAATTCCAATGTATCACTATTAAACTTACATCTTCCATTATTCGATACATTTACATTTAACATATCACTAGCTTTTTCATAATGTAAAGTTAAATTCATTACTTTCTTTTCTCTATCTAATGAATAGTATTTTTCAAGTAATTCTAATTGTCTATTATTTTCAAAAATATTGCTTTTTTTCTTCATAATTATTCCTCTAATAATAAATATTTTACTACATTTAATTATATTTTAGTATTTAATAGATTAAAAATTATATATAAATATTAGGCTAATAATTAAACTATTATTTTATATCTATTTCAATCCTAACGTAGGAGCTATAATTCCTCCTAATAAATTTAATACTTCTATTAATAATAATGTATAAAAATACATTAATACACCATATCCAAGAGTGTAATATACTGGGATTGAAAGGCCAAGCCATTTATATTTAACTTTCTTTTTATAATCAAATAAGAAAATAAATGGAATACATAAAAACAAGCAATAATTGTTACCAACACTAAATTTACTTGCATTGCTTAATAATCCTAAAAATCCATCAATAACAGAAACAGCAAGTATAACTAAACTAATAAAGACTTGAAAATCTCTACTAGAAGACTTAAGTTCTTCATGTTTTAAATTCTTAACTTTTAAATATAAAAGCATCGATAAGAAGATTACATATGCAGATGGTTTTTTACTTGCTAAAAATGATGAAACATAAAAATTTAAATACACAATACCTAGTTTATTTAATACTGATAAAATATACGATGTAATTAAATATGCAGCAGGAATAATAATGAAACATCTAAACAAAGCTACATGTTTTTTAGGTTTATAAAATAAGAATAAATAAAATAATTGCAGATTATTCATCAAGTTGCCATTTTAAAA
>CAYNBG010000067.1:0-5898 GCA_964395495.1 uncultured Staphylococcaceae bacterium | reverse complement strand
AATTCCATGGGCTTGTGAATTATTATTAGATGAAAAGTGGTTTGGTATTCCAAATACTAAATTATATATAACATATTATCCAGATGATTTAGCTACTAAAAAATTATGGATTGATAATGGAATGCTTGAAGATCATCTTGTTCCTTTAGCTACAAACTTTTGGGAAATTGGAGAAGGTCCTGGTGGTCCAGATACTGAAATTTACTTTGATAGAGGCGAAAAATACGATCCTTCAAATAGAGGTGTAGAAATGCTTAAAAATGATGAAGATAACGATAGATACATTGAAATTTGGAATATTGTTTTCTCTCAATACAATTGTCAACCTGGTGTTTTAAAAAGAAGCGAATATAAAGAATTACCTCAAAAAAATATTGATACAGGTGCAGGACTTGAAAGATTTTGTTGTGTCCTTCAAGGTGTAGAAACAAATTTTGAAACAGATTTATTCTATCCAATCATTTTAGAAATTCAAAAATTAACATCTAAAAAATATGAAGGTGAATACTTAATGCCTTATAGAGTTATTGCAGATCATATTAGAACTTGTGTTTTTGCTTTAGCAGATGGAGAAAGTTTCTCTAATGAAGGTAGAGGTTACGTTTTAAGAAGATTATTACGTAGAGCTATGAAATATGCTCAAAAATTGGATTTATACGAACCATTTATGTATAAACTTGTTAGAGTAGTAATCAATAACATGAAATCATTCTATCCTTATCTTGAAGGTAAAGAAGAATATTTAGAAAAGATGATTAAAAATGAAGAAGAAAAATTCATTAAAACATTAAATAAAGGTGAAGCAATGCTTAATTCTATGATAAAAGATAGCAAAAAATTAAGCGGAGAAGATGCTTTTAAACTTTATGATACTTATGGTTTTCCAATTGAATTAACTAGTGAAATCGCTTTAGATAAAGGTGTAGAAGTAGATATTGAAGGTTTTAAAACTTGTTTAACTAAACAAAAAGAATTAGCTAGAGCAAATAGAAAAAATATTGAATCTTTTGGTAAACAAAGTAAAGATTTATTAGATTTTAAAGAAACATCTACATATACATATGAAGATGATGAAGTGAAAACTAATGTAATCGGTTTATTTATAGACGGCAATAAAGTTGACGAAATAAATGAAACCGGTAATGTTGTATTTAAAACTACTAATTTCTATGCTGAAATGGGTGGAGAAGTTGCTGATACTGGCTATATTTATAATGACAACTTTAGAGCAAATGTTGAATATGTTGGTAAAACACCAAATGGATGTCATATTCATACAATTAAAGTATTATACGGAACATTAAAACTTAATGATGAAGTTACTTTAGTCGTTGATCATATTAAACATCAAAATATTATGAAAAATCATAGTGCTACGCACCTTCTTCAAGCAGCATTAATTAATGTTTTAGGTGATGGTATTAAACAAAAAGGTAGTTTTGTTAATGACAAATATTTACGTTTTGATTTTTCCTATTTAAATAAAATTGATGAATCTACATTAGCAAAAGTTGAAAGATTAGTTAATGATTATATAAATGAATCCATTCCTAGAGTAACAAAAGTTTTACCAATCGAAGAAGCTAAAAAGGAAGGTGCTATATCTGAATTTAACGAAAAATATGGTGCTACAGTTAGAGTTGTTTGCTTTGGTTAAGTTAGTAAGGAATTCTGTGGTGGATGCCATGTTAATAATAGTGGCGATATCGGTTGTTTTGTTATTAAATCTGAAAGTGCAATTGCTAGTGGTGTAAGAAGAATTGAAGCTTACACCGGACTTGAAGCATATAAAGAATACAAAGAAAAATACAATTTATTATTAGATATTGAAAAAGACATTAACGTTAAATCGACTCAAGAAATCGAATCAAAATTAAAAGCAATGAATGATGAAATTGCTCAATTAAAATCATTAAATACAAGTTTAAATATGAAATTAGCAAGTTTACAAACTTCATCATTAATTAACGAAGTAGAAGTAATAAATGCTAAAAATATACTAATAAAATACTTAGATTCTACTAATATGAACTCATTAATGAATATTCACGATTCATTAAAGAATAAAATTAATGACTATGTATTTATTTTAATTGGACATGATCAAGATAAATATCCTCTTCTTGTTGGAGTTAGTGATAGCTATATTAAACTTGGCTTAACTGCTAAAGATATCATTAAAAAGGTAAGTGCTATTTTAGTAGGTAATGGTGGCGGAAAAGATTCTTTAGCTAAAGGAAACGTTTCTTCAATTGATAAAATTAATGATCTTAAGGGTATATTTTAAATAATGGAAAGATATCTTTGTTTAGATTTAGGAACTAAAACAGTCGGTATTGCTATATCGGATTCTTTAGGTATAGTTCATGGAAAAGAAAACTATACATTCAGTGAATTTTATTATAAATTAGCAAGAGAACATGTAATTAGCGTTGCTAAAGAAGAAAATATTATCAATATTGTTTTAGGTTTGCCTCTTCAACTTGATAGAAATGAGGGCAAAAGATGCGAATCTGTAAGACGATTTGCTTCTGATTTAAAAAACGAATACCCTGAAGCTAATATATTTTTTATGGATGAATCATTTTCTACAATTGAAGCAAGAGAAAGATTAAAAGCTCAAGGATTAAAAGAAAATAAAATAAAACCTATTATCGATATGATGAGTGCTGTAGTAATCCTTGAAGATTATTTAAAAACAATAAATAAGTAATGATTTATAGTTAATATTTTGATAAAATATTAACAAAATAGGAGATTTTATGGATATTTTAAACGAAAACGACATTGTATTAACTGATGACAATGGTAAAGAATATTTAATGAAAATATTATTTACTTATGAAAATGAAGAAAGAGATTGTAAATATGTCTATCTTTATGAAGAAAGTAATCCCGATGATATAATGGTGTTTAAATATAACGATGATAGCAACGATCTTTATCCAGTAGAAGATGAAGATGAACTTGAAGAAGCTAACGAAGTTTTAGAAGCTTACGATAACGATGATAAGATTCAAGAACTTAAAAAATAATTTGTATACAAATTAGTTAAAAATTGTTAAAATATTAAATTGATTTATGAGGTAACAAAAATGAGCGAAAAGAAAATTGAAATTACTGCACAAGGTCTTAAAGATTATAAAGAAGAATTAAGATACTTAATTGATGTAAAAAAACCTGAAGTTATCGAAAAACTTCAAAATGCTAGAGCTATGGGTGACTTAAGCGAAAACGCTGATTATGATGCAGCTAGAAACGAACAAGGACAAGTAGAAGCTCGTATTAAAGAACTTGAATACATTATTAATAATGCTAAAGTTGTTGAAGTTAAAAGTAGCGATAAAAATAGTTGTGGTCTTGGTAAAACAGTTACTTTTGAAAGACTTGATAAAAATAAGAAAATTACTGTTAGTATCGTTTCAAGTCAAGAAACTGATGCATTAACAAATCCTGATCTTTTAAAAATTTCAAACCAATCTCCAATCGGTATTAGCTTAGAAGGGCATAAAGTTGGTGACGTTGTTACAGTTAAAACTGCTAAAGGACAATATGAAGTCAAAATTTTAAGTGTTGAAATTACAAAGTAGAAAAAAATAAATTAATTACATAAAATACCTCCTAAAAATACGTCTTGAGTATTAGGAGGTATTTTTTATGACAATAAAAATCATTTTATGTGTTTGTATTGCTGCAATTATTGGATTAGTCGCTTTTCAATTTATCGATCCATCTTTAAACAACAATAGCAACACAACAATTGTTGATGATGAAAACACTTTAACAATTGGCGTTACTGGAGAAGTAAGTAAAGCTGGGGATTATCTATTTTCTAGTAGTCCTACAATGGAAGACTTACTGGGGGCAGCAGGAGGCATAACAACAAATGGTGATGATCGTTGTTTCTTTTATGAAGCTCAATTAGAAACAAATAAAAGTTATTATATTCCACCAAAATATGACAATTCAAATATTTGTAATGATGAACCTATTTCAAAAGTAAATATCAATGAAGCTGATGTAGAAGGTTTAATGGAAGTTAGTGGATTTGGTGAAGCAATAGCAACAGCAATTGTTGAATATAGAGAAGCTAATGGGACTTTTTATACTCTTGAAGCAATAATGAATGTAAGCGGAATTGGTAATGCAAAATTTAATACTTGCAAAAACTATATTATTCTTCATGAATAATGTTTTATTTTTTAATTCTTTTATCATTTATTAGTGGATTAATACTAATATCAAAAAATTCATTTTTTATAGGACTAACCTTACTTTTAATAATCATCTTCATTTTTATTAAAAAAATAGGAAAAAACTACAAAAAATTAATAATTCTATTAGTATTTTTCCTTTTAGGAATTATTTTATCATTTGTAAAATATATAAATATTTCTCAAAATATAGGTTTAGTAATATATAGTAAAAATAATTATTTAATCATTCAAACCGTTTTTAATAGATATTATATAAATAGTAAAGAAAATATACCTTTATTTAGCTTAATAAAAGTAGATGGAAATATTAGTGATTTTAATTTTTCTTCGTTAGAATCTTCATTTTCATTTAATGATTATTTAAATAATAAAGGAGTATTTAAACAAATTTATCAAAAAAATATAGATATCATAATTAAATCTCCGTTCAATTTTTCTTCAATTAAAGAAAAATATTTAGATAAGTTTGATAAAAATAACTCAATATTGGTAAACGCTATTTTATTTAAAGAAGTAGATTATTCATCAAATTTTATTTATAAAGTTCAAACTTTAAATATATTACATTTATTTTCTTTAAGTGGTATATATTTAAGTTTCATACTTTACGGATTAAATAATTTACTAAGCAAAATCATAAACAAAAAGGTAGCCTATATTCTTGCTTTTATATTGCTATTACCATTAATAATTATTAATTTAAACCAATTTATAGTATTTAGAATTGTTCTATTTTATATTTTAAGAGGAATATTTAAGCTTAAAAATCTTAATTTTGATAAATTTAAAATAAATAATTTATTTTGTCTATTCTGTTTATTGATTAATAGATTTTTAATTTATTCATATACATTTATCATATACTTATTAATTTCAAATTTATTCAACTTTTTAAGGCTATATTTAAGTAATTTTAAAGGAATCAAACAAAAGATAGTAAGTAGTGTAATCATTTATTTTATATTACTTCCATTTTCAATAACTTTTTCAAATACTTTAAATGTAATAACACCTTTGATATCTTTAATTTTATTACCTATAACTAAATTAACATTTCTTATATTATTGATTGGATTTTATAGAATTTACTTTCCTTTCTATAATAATTTAATTACATATTTATTAAAATTCATAGATGTATTGAAGTTTGATAAGTTGAATATTAATATACCTAGCTTAAATCAATATCTATTTGTTTTATATTATTTAATTTTAATAATTATTTTCTATTTCTTAGAAGTAAATTATAAAAAGAAGGTATTAATATACTCTAGTATTTTAACTATCTCTTTAGCGATTTATTGCGTCCCAATCGATAATTATCTATTTTCAAAAGTTACATTTATAAACGTAGGACAAGGAGATTCTACATATATTAACTATAAAAATAAATCGATATTAATCGATACAGGTGGATTAACATATCAAGATTTAGCAAAAAATTCTTTAATACCTTTTTTAAAGAAAAATAGAGTTTATAAACTTGATGCTGTATTTATTACACATACAGATTTTGATCACAGTGGTGCTTTAGATTCGCTAAAATCAAACTTTAAAATATTAGCAACATATACATATAATTCATCATTTCCAATTAATATAGGTGAATTACAATTTAATAATTTAAATATTTATAATAAATTATGGGAAGACGAAAATTCCAAATCATTAGTTATTAAAT
>CAYNBG010000066.1:0-5959 GCA_964395495.1 uncultured Staphylococcaceae bacterium | reverse complement strand
TAATTGCTGGATATCCAGTAGTTGATATTAAAGCTACATTACATGATGGTTCTAGCCATGAAGTCGATAGTAGTGAAGCTGCTTATAAGATTGCTGCTAGTATGGCTTTAAAAGAAGCTGCTAAGAAATGTGATCCAGTTATCCTTGAACCTATTATGAAAATCGAAGTCACTGTACCTGAACAATATTATGGTGACGTTATCGGAGATATTAGCCGTAGAAGAGGTAATATGACAGGTGAATCTCAAAGAGGTAATGCTAAGATTGTCGAAGCTGAAGTACCACTTGCAGAAATGTTTGGTTATGTTACAGATTTACGTAGCTTTACTCAAGGTAGAGGTTCTTACTCAATGGAATTTGATCATTTCGGTCAAGTACCAAAGGCAGTTCAAGAACAAATTGTTAAAGAATCAGGTTCTAAACAATAAAAACTATTATTTTGAAGGCTTCGGCCTTCAAAATATCAATGATTTAGTTATCTAAATTATTGAATATTAATTAAAAATGCTATAAAATTAAAATATTGCAGAATGCAAAAGTAAATTTCAGGAGGAAATATTATATGGCAAAACAAAAATTTGATAGAAGCAAGACCCATCTTAATATTGGTACAATTGGTCACGTTGACCACGGAAAAACAACATTAACAGCTGCTATCACACACGTCCTTTCAAAGAAAGGTTTAGCTAAAGCTGAAGACTACGATCAAATCGATAGTGCACCAGAAGAAAAGGCTAGAGGTATTACAATTAACACAGCTCACATCGAGTATGAAACAGCAAAAAGACACTATGCTCACGTTGACTGCCCAGGGCACGCTGACTATGTCAAGAACATGATTACAGGTGCTGCTCAAATGGATGGTGCTATCTTAGTCGTCGCTGCTACAGATGGTGTTATGCCTCAAACAAGAGAACATATCTTACTTGCTAAACAAGTTGGTGTTCCTTACATTATTGTTTTCTTAAATAAAACAGATTTAGTTGATGATCCAGAATTAATCGACTTAGTCGAAATGGATGTCAGAGACTTATTAAGCAAATATGGTTTCCCAGGAGATACTACACCTATTATTAGAGGTAGTGCTAGAAAAGCTCTTGATGGCGATCCAGCTGAAGAAGCTCATATTATGGAATTAATGGATGCAGTTGATAGCTACTTCCCAGATCCAGTTAGAGATAATGATAAACCATTCTTAATGCCTATCGAAGATGTTATGACAATCACAGGCCGTGGTACTGTCGTTACAGGTAGAGTTGAAAGAGGTGTTGTTAAAATGAACGATCCTGTTGAAATCGTTGGTATCAAAGATACAGTTTCATCAGTCGTTACAGGTATTGAAATGTTCAGAAAAACACTTGATTTTGCTGAATCAGGTGATAATGCTGGTATCTTATTAAGAGGTGTTAATAGAGACCAAGTCGTTAGAGGACAAGTCTTAGCAAAACCTGGATCAATTACTCCACACTCAAAATTCACATGTTCTTGCTATATTCTTACTAAAGAAGAAGGTGGAAGACATACTGCTTTCTTAAGCAACTATAGACCTCAATTCTTCTTCCATACAACAGACGTTACAGGTACAATCACTCTTCCAGAAGGAACAGATATGGTTATGCCAGGTGATAACGTTTCATTCACTGTTGAATTAATTCACCCAGTCGCAGTTGAAAAAGGTACTAAGTTCTCAATCCGTGAAGGTGGTAGAACAGTTGGTGCTGGAACTGTTAGTGAAATTATTAAATAGTTTAAGAATTAAAGCTAAATTAAAAGACCTATTTATTAGGTCTTTTTTTATAAAAAAATAAGAAAAATTCGCATATTTTGATTGTTTTTATGGACTAAAAGTAAATATCAAACTATAATTTATTATATGAATAAATTGCTTTTTAATGTTATCGATTTTAAGTGGTATCACTATGTATTTGCTGTATTAATTGTATTACTTTTAATATATATTGGAATAGTTATAGCATCGTTTTTGTTCATGTCTTCATTTAAAAAGAAGTTAAAAGAGACAAAAGAATCTATATCTATTGATTTTTATCAAATGAGAGAATGCTTATTAAAACTTGATGATCTTTTTAAAGATTTTATGGACAAAGAAACGTATGAAAAATTTATTATAGAATTTGGTAGCACTGAATTTAAAAATGTTAAAATTGAAGATTGTGCTAAAACTTTTAATAAATTTGAAATGGCAAAAAAAGAATTTGAACAAATATTTGTCAATAAAGTAAGCGGAATTGATAATAATAAAGTTAGTGTTTTATTCGATTCATTTAAAGAATTAAGTAAACATTATACTGATATGACTCAATCTTACAATAATTATATTATTGGCTATAACTATTGGTGGAATTTGTTTTCTACTAAGTGGATAAAGAAATTATTTAAAATTAAGAAATTTGAAAATTTAAAATAAAGGAGAAATGCATATGAAATTTGAAGATTTACCATTAAGAGTTCCAAATGAAAAGAAAATAAAAGCTAAAATTGATGAATTAGTATCAGCTTTTAAAGGTGCAAAAACAAAAGAAGATGAACTAAAAGTTATTAAAAAATATTTTAAGTTTTCAGATAAACTAGAAACAGATGTTACTATTATTTCAATTAGAAATAGTATTGATACAACAAATAAAAAATATGAAAAAGCTATGGAAAAAGTAAATAACACAATGCCTTTAATCCAAGCTTATACTCAAGAATTTGAAAAATTAATCTTAGAATCTAAACATAAAGATTATTTAGTAGAAAAATTAGGACAACATTATTTCGATATTTTAGAAAATTCATTTAAATGTTTTAATGAAAAAATTATTGAAGAATGTGTAGAAGAAAATAAATTAACAACTGAATATCAAAAATTATTAGCAAGCGCTGATATCGAATATAAAGGTGAACATTTAAATTTATCTCAACTTGGTAAATATATAAGTGATCCTGATAAAAATACAAGAATTGAATCAGCTAAATTATTATATGGATTTATTGAAGAACACGATAAAGAATTTGGAGATATCTACGACAAATTAGTTCATGTTAGAGATAAAATGGCTAAGAAGATGGGCTTTGAAAACTATGTAGATTTTGGATATTTAAGGTTATCTAGATTAGATTATAATTCAAAAATGGTTGAAAATTATAGAAAACAAATTATTGAAGATGTAGTACCATTTGTAGCTAAACTAAGAAAAAGACAAGCAAAGAGACTTAATATTAAAAAACCTATATTTTTAGATTATAATCTTGATTTCTTATCAGGAAATGCCGTTCCAGTTGGAAATAGTGAATATTTAGTTAAAGTTGCAAAAGAAATGTATGAAGATATGAGTACTGAATCAGGTAAATTTTTTAATTTTATGATTGATTCTCATTTAATGGATTTAGATGCTAAAAAAGGAAAAGCAGGCGGCGGTTATATGACTTATATACCATATTATAAAGCTCCATTTATTTTTGCTAATAGCAATGGAACAAGCCAAGATGTTGATACATTAACTCACGAAGTTGGACATGCTTTTCAAGGATATTTAGGAAGCTCAATAAAAGTTCCTGCGTATAGAATGCCTACATTAGAAGCTTGTGAAATTGATTCTATGAGTATGGAATTTTTTGCTTATCCTTATATGAAAGGGTTCTTTGGTGATCAAGATGAAAAATATAAATTTTCTCATTTAAGTGGAGCAATTTCATTCTTACCTTATGGAGCAGAAGTTGATGATTTCCAACACTGGGTTTACACTCATGTTAATGCGACTCACGAAGAAAGATGCGCTTATTGGGCTAAGATTGATAAGATTTATAGACCTTGGATGAATTATGATGGTTTCAATTATTTAGAAAGTGGCCATATTTGGATTAGACAATCACATATTTATTGCACAGCTTTCTATTATATTGATTATACATTAGCTCAAGTTTTAGCAATAGAATTTAAAAATGAATTTGAAAAGAATAAAGAAAAAGCTTGGAAAAAATATATAAAATTATTGAAGATGGGTGGTAAATATCCTTTCTTAGAATTAATAAGCAAAGATCATTTATTAAATCCTTTTAATGACGGAACTATTAAGAAGATTTTAAAACCTCAAATTAAAATTTTAAATAAAGTTGATGATACTAAATTTTAATATAAACTAGATATATTATGAAAAAGAGAGGTATTGCTAAATTTTTTGTGTTTTTAAATTTAACCAGTTTGTCTTTTTTAAATACTAGTTGTAGTTTTAATAATGCTTTAATAGAAAACGAAAAGACAATAGATGTTACTAATTTAACTGAATCTTTTGGAAGTTATACTTTATCAAAAGAAAAAGGAAAAATAGGTGAAGAAATCACTATAACTTTTGAAAGTAAAGCAGGATATCAATTAGAATATTGTGTTTTTAATAATAAAGTTTTAAATGTTGAAAATAACATGGTTTCATTTATTATTGAAGAAAAGAATAATATAACAATTAAATTTTCAAAACAAATCAATTCTAGTAATGGATATATTTCTTTTGCTGGATTAAAAAATAGTGGGGAAAACATATCGAATTTGGTTAATAACACGGTTTGTAGAAATGTTTCTATTGCATCAATTGATTCAAATAATGTTTATGCTAATTCTTCTTTAGACTCGATTGTTATTGGAGATTTAAAAAATAGTGGGGAAATCACTATAAATTTTAAGGAAGAGATTGTTTTAAAGTCTATAAAAATTAAAGCATCCATTAATAGTAATAACACTTCATCAGATCTTAATATATCTTTTGGAACTACTAATAAAAAAGTAGCTTATACAAGTAAAGTTGATTCAACAAAAGGTATAGAATTTCAAACATATGAGGTTGATGATAAACTAAAATTATCTATAAATGAAGGATGTCAACTTATTATTAAAAGAATTGATTTAGAATACACAGAAAGAAAAATTGAATATCCTACAGGTATTAAGAATAAATATTCAAATGCTATAAATCTTCAAAAGAATAAGGAAATAAATATTTTAAACTATGTTATATTTTCTCCTTATGATGCTACTATAAAGGATGTAGATATCGTTTCAAGTTCGAATAATTTAACTATTGATGGTAATGTAATATCATCTTCTGTTTGTGGATCTTATTATTTAGATGTTTATTTAAAAAATAATCATGATATTTCAACAAGACTTTATGTTAATATTGTTGATACAAATGAAGGTGTATTATCATTAAATGATGATGATTTAAGATTTGATAGTTATAAAGAGAAAGTGGCAGAAGGTAAAATTTCTATGCCAAGTACGGGAAATAGTAAAATAATAGTAGTTCCTATTCAGTTTTCTGATTTTTCATCTTCTTATGAATGGACTGATGAAAGACTATCTACTTTAAAGACTACTGTTGGTGTTAATCAAAATTTTGAATCTACTAGTTATTGGGAAAGTTTAGCAAGTTTTTATTATAAATCTAGTTATGGTAAACTTAAACTTGATATAACTGTAGCTGATGTTTGTATTCCTTCGATTACATCCAGTGAATTTTTAGCAAAGACTGATAGTTATGGTAGTGATTCATTATATTTAATCGATAAAATATATTCAAAAATATCTGTAAATGGCTCATTAGTTTCTGAACATGTTAGTGATTACGATTCTAATAGTGATGGATATATTGATGGAATATGGTTTATTTATAACGAATTTGATTATAGTAATATTAATTCTAATAGATTTTGGGCTTATACATATTGGTATAGATATAGTTCTAGTAGACCTACAAGTTTAACTGATTGTAAAATTGGTGCTTATGCTAATATGGGTGCTGGATTTATGTATAGAAAATCTAGTGAAGGATTAGATTCACACACTTTAGCCCATGAGACTGGCCATATGTTAGGACTTGATGATTATTATACATATTCTACAGGTATTTATTATTCAAGTAATGGTGGTCTTGATATGATGGATAGAAATGTTGGAGACCATTCT
>CAYNBG010000065.1:0-5983 GCA_964395495.1 uncultured Staphylococcaceae bacterium | reverse complement strand
CACTTGGCATTTTAGATTTATTTTTTAAATATTTAACAATTTCAGTTGTATCAACATCTAAAAGATAACCATATTCTAAAAATTCTTTATCCGATACACTTAGTATTTTCATCAAGAATCTCCCAACCTTTAATACGAGCTAAATATTGCATTGCTTTCTTATATTGAACATATCCCATAATGACATGGTGAGCAACACCAGTATATGTAACTGTATCTACTATTTCATTTATTGGTCTATCAAAAACAACTTTAGCATATGTTCCAGATAAATCTTTATTCATCTCAAAAGCTTCACCTTCTTCATAGTAAATTCTAGTTTTTCCTCTAGCTGTATCAATACGAAGAATCGACATTTTACCAGGTTTTAAGACAAAATCAGCTGTAACGCCTTTTCCACCAGCAAAATAAGTTTCTAAAGATCTATTGCAACGATGATCCCAAAGATTACATGGAGCAACGCCATCATGCCATAATAAAGCATAATTTTCTTCATAATTAACTTGAGATAAATCTGCCATAAATGGAGTAGCTTCTCCAGCAGCTTTAACTGCAACCATACTTAATGCAGCTTCGATATCACCTTCACATGCTAATAAAATTCCTCTTGATTGAAGAACAGACATCATAGCGCAAGGTGAAACGCCATAATTTTTAGCAAATTCTGGCCAACAGCGAACTGCAACAACGTCTAATCCCTTTTCTTTCATGAATTTTTCTGCAACAACAATTAATCTAGAAACTTGTCTTACTTGATTATCGTTAAGTTTTTTACAATCAAATGTTTCACGAAGATTCTTTTCTTCTACATCAATTTCGTCTTCGCTTGCTTCTCCACCAAAGAAATCACTTAATTCATAGTGAGAGATTAATATACCTAATTCCTTATATAAATGAAGTTCATCTACCCCAACATTATAAAATCCTTGAGCATGAAAACCAATAAGACCAACATTACAATTTTCTAATGCGGTTTTCATCTTAATAGCTTTAATCCAATCGTGATCAACATCATCGCCAACATAAACTACATAATCATCAACTCCACCTTTATAAAGGTTAGATGCATTTAAATTAACACCACAAACAGCATTTAATCTAATCTTACCTCCATCATAAGGAAGTTCATTGTATCCTTGTAATAAAAATGGTTTTTTAACAATATTATGAAGAATTAAAGCAAGTCCCCCTAGATGGAATGTAGCAGAAACTACTATAACAGCATCAACATGTTTTTCTACAAAGAAATTACCAGCTTTAGTAGCCTCTCCAGGTTCAATAACCATTTCTGGATAATATACCCAATCAATTGAGTCATCTTCCATAACTTTTGCACTTCTTTCTTGATAAAGTTTAAAAGCTGTTTCAAAATCAAATGTCTTTCTAACAAGACATACTATACCTATAATTGGTTTTCTCATATTATTTATCCTCATTAATAATTTTATAAGATGCAGAGAAGTCTTCTTTTGCTAAGCCTTCTTCCATTGCTTTTTCATATACTTTAACAACGTGATGTAAGACTGGACATTCTTTTTTTGCGTCATCAGCCATTTCAGCTGCAAAATGAACATCTTTATTCATGTTTTCTACAGAAAATGCTGTAGGATATGTATTAGAAATAATATTTTTAGCCTTAGTGTCTAAATAGAAACATGAAGCTCCACCATAGCCAAAAGCCTCAACAACTTGGCTTTGATCAAGACCTAATGTCTTTGCTAAACCTAAAATTTCATTAACACCATTTTGAATTTCTCCAACTAAAGCATTATGTAAAATTTTCATTTGAAGTCCAGCACCATGTCCACCCATATAGATAATGTTAATACCCATACAGGATAAAATTGGTTTTACTTTGTTATAAACTTCTTCATTTCCACCAACATATATACCTAATTCACCTTTAATAGCTGCAGGTTGTGATCTAACAACGGGACAATCTAAAATCTCAACACCAGTTCCGTCAAGATCACGAGCAACTTTTTGGTTTGTGGAAGGAGAAATAGTAGACATATCAATCCAAATTTGACCTTTTCTTAAATATGGTTTGATTTCTTTATATAAAGAAAGCATATGTTCATTTTTTGGAACCATAGAAATAATTACATCAGCAAAATCTACACATTCTTTATATGAAGAAGCAAATGGAAATGATGTATCTTTCTTTATAACATCAAAACCAATTAAATCGTATTTTTTACTGACATTGTTGGCCATGGGCATCCCCATAATGCCTAACCCAATAAAAGCTACTTTCATTTTAATTTCCCTTTGTATGATCCCATGCATCAGTAAATACACCTAATCCATAGGTTGTAAAAGGATGATTAAAGCTTTCTTCGTATACTGCTAATCCAGCTGTAACTATGTCACAACCCATTTCAGCAGCATCTGCAATTTGCTTACCATTACGAATTGCAGCAGCAATAATTTCAGTTTTATAGCCTTTTTCTCTATATATATTTACTAATTGACTCATATATCCATATGTATCTTCACCACTATTTTCTTTCCATCCAACAAATGGTGAAACATATTTAGCACCAATTCTTCCTGCTTGAATTGCTTGAGATGGTGAAAATACTAATGTAACATTAGTTCTAACTCCATCTTTTTCAAGTTTATATGCAGCTTTAACACCTTCAGTTGTACAAGGAATTTTAATAACAAAATTCTTACATAATTTTGAAATTTCTTTTGCTTGAGAAATCATATCCTCAGCTTTATCAAGATGTGGATTAATTTCAACAGATACAGGGAATTTTTCCATTCCTTCAAGTTTGTTTTCTTTAATCCAGGATGCAATATCATTAATTGCTACCATAAATGGCTTTCCACTAGCCATAATATGTTTTGGATTTGTTGTAACTCCATCAATGCCATAATTTTTATAGGCATAATCAATTTCATTTATTTTTGCAGAATCAAGAAAGTATTTCATTTTTTATTTCCTCCATTTTCTTGTTTTAAACTTTCAAATAACGTTTTAAACTCACTATCTTTACGATAGAAAGCTATTGGTAATCCTACTGGTGAATCTATTTCACCAAAACCAGAAGGAATTTCTTTATTTGTAAAGAATTGAATCCATTCACCTTTTGGTAAGTAGTATTTATGTCTTGTTTCATTAGCTCTTAAAACTGGTGAAACTAAGATATCTTTTCCAAACATATATTCCTTTTTATTGATATAAGCTTCTTCTTCATCATAATGGAAAAATATTGGCCTAATCATAGGAATATTGTTTTTATAATATTCTTCATAAACTTTTTCTCTATAAGGTTTAAGTTTTACGAAGTAATTTGTATTTTGAATAAATTCATCAAAAGTCTTCTCATTATCATATTGAACATTGTTTTTAGGTTGGTTACCTTCATGAGTTCTATATATAGGAGAAAATATATTCATTTCTGACCAACGGTTAAATAATTCAGCGTCTCTTTTCATAGGATATAAAACTGTAATTGTTGTATATCCTCCAATATCAGAATGTAATACTCCAGCACCTGAACAAGCTAATGATAAGCAAGCAGGAATAACAGAGCCTAAACCATATTCATCTGAATAATCTACATGTTGATCCCCATTCCATACTGAATTTGTAAATTGAAATGTATGACCATATGCAGCTCTTGAGAAGAAGAAACATTCATCTTCTTTATTAGATTCTTTAACAGCATCATAATTACATCTTGCCCATAATGTTGGCCAGCGATTATGAAGCTTTTCACTTTCTCCTCCATAACAGACAGAATCAGTAGGAAGATATTCTCCAAAATCTGCCATCCAACCAGATAAGCCATATTCAATCATGTTCTTTTTAATAATATCTTTATACCAATCTCTTGCTGTTGGATTTGTAAGATCTACTATCCCAGCATTGAATGTTGTAGATTTAATATGATATACAGATCCATCTTTATGTCTTATTAAGAATCCTTTCTTTTTAGCTTCTAAATATTGAGGTGAACCTTCTTTTACAAAAGTATTTATATAACCTAAGAATTTAACACCTTCAGAATTTAATTTCTTTATAATTTCTTTTAAATTAGGATAAAGTTTTTCATCTGCTTCCCAGTTCCAAAATACTTGATAACCAAAACTTGTAACAACATTTCCACACCAATCTTGACACCAAATACCAGCTATTTTTAAACCTCTTTTTTTAGCTTCTTCATATTTCTTTAAAAGAACTTCGCTTCCGCCTTGTATAGCAAGAATTACTCCATCATTAACCCAAGAAGGTACTTTAGGTTGTAATCCAACTAATTTTGAAACATCCGCAGATAATTCTAATAATGAATCTGCACATAATAATGATATCGATTGAGGAATTTGTCTAAATTTAATAAATAGTTCATCTTTTTTAAATGATAAAAATCCATATGCATCTTCATGACAATATATTGCATAACCCTTTGAAGACATAAATGAAGGTGTAGAGCAATATGTTTGATGATCTTTATAAGGAGCTTGATAATCTGGATTAGGCCCATGTAATCTTTCTCTAATTTGTTTTTTAGCAATCTTCATTACTTGTTGATGTTCGCTAACCCAAATAGGTACATCTTTTCCTTTTAAATCTAATGTTGAATATTGTTCACCGCATCCATAAATATGTTCATCTTCAAATGTTTTTAATCTTAATGTAAAACGGTTATAACCTGCATCAACATGGAAATGAAACTTAATCCAAGTATCTTCATCTACAATGATTTCAGCTTGAACTTGTCCATCAGAAAATATATAACGATTATTATCCTTAAAAGAAAAAGTAAGTTTTCTTCTATCATAAATATTATCTTTAGTTTTAAAAGAACCTCTAGCCATTTTATATCTAGCTTTTCCTTTACCAATAACAAGATATGCATCTCCATTTGTCAATTGATCTAAGAAATATTTATATAATTCTTCTTTGTTCATAATATTTCCTTTCGATTGTTTTAAATAATTTTTTAAGTGACTTAATTAATTATAAGATTATTTGCTTAAATTTGCAATATATTAATAGAAAAAACAATAATTTATTTGTTATCTTTCAGTTGATGTAAGACTTTAAGACATCTTTTCTAACCAGTAGTTTTCATCAATTCAATTAACTTTTCAAGTTCAACTTCATTTAGTGTTTTAAATTTAAGAAATAATTTTGATAAATTTTTATATCTTTTATTCCACAAATCTCCTTGATATCTAAGATTATTTAAAATTAAACAAAAATTTTCCTATACTTTCACTATATATTAATAATCTAATAATCTCCCATAATCATTCCATTCACCAAACATTTTATTATTTTTAGTACATTCTATTAGGTGAGTTAATGCTTTTTCATATAATTCTTTATTCCATGATTTATAAAAAGTAACATTATATGCTCTTACTCTTTGATATAAACTAGGAAATGATTTAAATTTAGAATAAACTCTATTTTCCTTCAAAGCTTTAACTAAATCTTTATCAATCTTAAAAGAAGATATTCTCATATCAGGCAAAACTTTTAAACCAGATTCGTCCATTAAATTCAATTTTATTAATCTTCTAACTCTTTCTTTATTTAGTTCAGTCCAAGGACTATTTTTCCTTCTAGGAGTAAATTTAGAGTATGTTTTCCCATCTATTTTTTTATAAACTGAATCAATCCAACCAAAACATAAAGCAACTTCTACAGCATCAAGATAATAAAATACATTATTATTTATAGGTTTTCCTCTTTTAAGTTCTATCCAACATTCTTTTTCTTTTAGATGATTATCTTTTAACCATAATCTAAATTCTTCTTTATTTTTAACTTTTAATACGTTAACCATAATTTTAATTTAAGATATAAATAAATATATGTCAATATTTATATTATTATTTGAATAATTATAATCATAAGATTATAATTCTTTTAGAAAGAATAAAGTAATTATGAGCAGTATTACCACAAAAAAAGCAATATCTTATTCATTAAAAGAATTATTATTAGATAAACCACTAAATA
>CAYNBG010000064.1:0-6097 GCA_964395495.1 uncultured Staphylococcaceae bacterium | reverse complement strand
TTATTATATATTAGATAAAAAATTAAAAGGAGGAACCTTAAAATGATTAAATATATAAATTCACTTCAAAACAAATTAGTTAAAGAAGCATATAGTTTAAAATCTTCTAAATCTATTAAAGAAAAGAATATGTTTTTAATTGAAGGTGATCATCTTTTAAAAATGGCAAAAGATTATTTATTATATATATTTGTTTTAAAAGAAGATATAACTTTTAATGATGTTGATCAATATGTTGTTAATGAAGAAATAATGAAAAAATTAAGTAGTGGTAAGTCAGTTGCTAGATATATTGGAGTATGCAAAACACTATCTAATAATTTTTCTTACGATAATACACTTGTCTATTTAGATAATATTCAAGATCCTGGCAACTTAGGAACAATATTAAGAACTTGTTTAGGTTTAAATATAAAAAATGTTTTATTAAGCGAAAATACAGTATCTATTTATAATCAAAAAACTATACAAGCTTCTCAAGGGGCTATATTTTATGTAAATACAAAAATATCTTCTATAAATGAACTTAAAAAGAAAAAAGAAGAAGGATATTGTATAGTTTCTACAACATTAGAAAAAGATTCTATATATTTAAATGATTTAAAAAAAGAAGAAAAAATAATATTTGTTTTTGGTAATGAAGGTAATGGCATATCAAAAGATATTATTAATCTATCAAATAATAAAATAATAATACCAATTCAAAATATTGATTCTTATAATGTTTCTATTGCTTTAGCTATGATTTTATACACTTATTTATATACTAAATAAAATAATATTTATATTATTTTCTTTATAACGAATTAAATTTATGATATAAATATATAGACGAATAATTTTAAATTTTATTTTTATAGAGAGTTAGTGTTTGGTGAAAACTAATAAAATAAATTAAAAGTCTCAACGTCTTATTATTAATGTTAAAATTGAGTGTATTTACAAAAATTGTAAATAAATTAAGGTGGTACCACGTTAAAAGCGTCCTTAAGTGAACGCTTTTTTATTTGTTTAGGAGGAAAAGTATGTATAATCATTTAGAAATTGAAAAGAAATGGAGAGAAGTGTGGTTAAATAGAAAAGAATACGCTTGTGATACAAGTGATTTTTCAAAACCAAAATATTATTGTTTGGATATGTTCCCTTATCCAAGTGGACAAGGATTACATGTTGGGCATCCTGAAGGCTATACTGCAACAGATATCATATCAAGAATGAAAAGAATGCAAGGATTTAATGTTCTTCACCCAATCGGATGGGATTCTTTTGGGTTACCTGCTGAACAATATGCGATGAAGATGAATAAACATCCTGAAGAATTCACAATGCATAACATTGATAATTTTAGAAGACAAATTCAAATGTTAGGTTTTTCTTATGATTATGATAGAGAAATCTTTACTTGCAAACCAGATTATTATAAATGGACTCAATGGATTTTTGTAAATATGTATAATGATAATTTAGCATATGTCGATTATAAGCCTGTTAATTGGTGTCCTGAACTTGGTACTGTTTTAGCTAATGAAGAAGTTATTGATGGAAAGAGTGAAAGAGGTGGATTCCCTGTTATTAGAAAACCAATGAAACAATGGATGTTAAAAATAACAGAATATGCAGATAGATTATCGAATGATTTAGATGGATTAGATTGGCCAAAATCAACAATTGAAATGCAAAGAAACTGGATTGGTAAATCTAAAGGAACTGAAATTATTTTCAATATTGAAAATAGCGAAGACACATTTAAAGTATTCACAACTAGAGCTGATACTTTATTTGGCTGTACATATTGTTGCTTAGCCCCTGAACATCCATTAGTTAAAAAATTAGTAACTAAAGAACAAGAAAAAGAAGTAAATGATTATATTGAAGTTGTATCTCATAAATCAGATATTGAAAGAACTGGTACAAATCAAGAAAAAACAGGTGTGTTTTTAGGCGTATATGCAATTAATCCTATTAATAATAGTAGAATTCCTGTTTATATTGCTGATTATGTATTAGCAAGTTATGGAAGCGGAGCAGTTATGGCTGTTCCAGCGCATGATACAAGAGATTATGCTTTTGCTAAAAAACATAATTTACCTATTATTAAGGTTATTGAATCTGATATTTCTAAAGAAGCTTATACCGAAGATGGAAAACATATTAATAGTGATTTTATTAATGGTTTAAATATTGAAGAAGGAAAAGAAAAAATTACTGAAAAACTTATCGAAATCAAAAAAGGTAATTATAAGATTAATTATAAATTAAGAGATTGGTTATTCTCTCGTCAAAGATATTGGGGTGAACCTATCCCTATTATTGAATTTGAAGATGGTAGCATGATTGCTGAGTCTTTATCAAATTTACCTTTAGTATTACCAAATCTTGATGAATATAAACCATCTGGTACTGGAGAATCACCTTTAGTTCATGCTAAAGATTGGTTAAATGTAACTGTAAATGGTAAAAAAGGAACAAGAGAAACAAATACAATGCCTCAATGGGCAGGAAGTTGTTGGTATTATATTAGATATATTGATCCACATAACGATAATGTAATCGCTGATAAAAAATTATTAGATCATTGGTTACCTGTTGATTTATATATAGGTGGTCAAGAACATGCTGTTTTACACTTATTATATGCTAGATTCTGGCATAAATATTTATATGATAAAGGCGTTGTTAGCTGTAAAGAACCATTTAAGCGTTTATTCCATCAAGGTATGATTTTAGGTGAAAATGGTGAAAAGATGTCAAAATCAAGAGGAAATGTTATTAATCCTGATGAAATAGTCTCAAAATATGGTGCAGATAGTTTAAGACTTTATGAAATGTTTATGGGACCTCTTGAAGCAAGTCTTCCTTGGTCAAATAATGGTCTTGAAGGTAGTAGAAGATTTATTGAAAGGGTATTTAGATTAGTAGATGAACCTACAATGAAAGCTAAATTATCTGATACAAATAGTGGTGAATTAGATTATATTTATAACTTTACAGTTGAAAAAGTTAGTAAAGATTTTGAAGCATTACAATTTAATACAGCTATTTCTCAAATGATGATTTTTGTAAATGAGCTATATAAAGCTAAAACAATTTATAAACCTTATTTTGAAGGGTTTATTAAGATGTTTGATTGCATTTGTCCTTTTGTCGGAGAAGAAATATGGTCAATGTTAGGTCATAAAGATTTAATAACATATGAACCTTGGCCAATATTTGATGCAAGTAAACTTGTTTTAAATACATGTAAAATTGCTATTCAAGTAAATGGAAAACTTAGAGATACTTTAGAAATTTCTAAGGATGAAGATGATGAAAAAGTTAAAGAATTAGCTTTAAATAGTGAAAATGTTAAACGTAATATCGAAGGAAAAACAATTAAAAAGATAATTGTTGTTAAAAATAAGATTGTTAACATTGTTGCAATTTAATTAGCATATAAATTGAATTTTATATTCAATATATATAAAATATAGATGTTTAAATATTCATGGTACTTAAGATAACTTAAGACTGTAGGAGGCTATTATGATTTTATGTTTAGACTGTGGAAACACATTAATTAAGTGTGGAATTTATGATAAAGATGAGTTAATTCAATTCTTTACATTAGATTCTAAACTTTCAAAATCAAGTAGTGAATACGAAATAATATTTAAAAACATAGTTAAAGATGGGATTAAAATTGATGGAGCTATACTTTCTTGTGTTGTTCCCCTTTTAAGTAAACCTTTAACTATGGCTATTAAATCATTATTTAATGTAGATACTATATTGATAACAAAAGCAATTAAAACTGGAATCAATATTAAAATTGATTACCCTAATGAACTTGGAAATGATATGCTTTGTGGAGCAGTTGGTGCTAAGGCAAAATATCCAATACCTTGTGTTATAGCTGATTTAGGAACAGCTACAAAAATGTATGTAGTTGATAAAGATGGTGCTTTTATTGGTGGAATTATAACTTGCGGAATGGAAGTAAGTATGAAAGCGCTTGATAATTCAACTAGCTTATTAACAGAAGTAAATTTAAAAGCACCAAAAAAAATAATCGGTAAAAATACAATAGATTGTATTAAATCTGGCATTATTTATGGTCAAGCCTATATGATAAGTGAATTTGCAAGACGTATGGAAAAAGAGCTTGGATATTCATTAAATAGAATAATTACAGGCGGATTTGCTAACGAAATCAAAGATCAAGTCGTTTGTTTTTCTTATGATGAACATCTTGTTTTAGATGGATTAAATTATATATACAAGATTAATAAAAGAGGGTAATTAGTATGAAAAAAATAATAGATAGAAAAAGCTTTATTAAGCAATTAGTTTTTGATGCTACATTTTTAGCATTAATAGTGGTTTTTGCTTTTGTTCCTTATTTAGGATATATAACAATTGGACCATTAGCGTTTACAACTTTACATATATTTATAGTGCTTGGTGCTGCTTTATTTGGTTGGAAAAGAGGCTTATTATATGGTTTATTTTTTGGTGTTACATCTTTATTAGTTGGATTACAATATCCTGGAACATTAAATTATTTATGTTTAAATCCACTTATTTCAATATTACCAAGAGTTTTATTTGGATTGATATCTGGTTTAATATTTGATTTTATCAGAAAATTTGCATCTCAAAAACTATTTAATATATTATTATTTCCTTTAAGTGGAGTATTTACTTTATTACATACAATTTTATATTTTGTTTGTTTTTATTTATTTGGTTATTTAGATGTATTTAATATTACTCATTTATTAGGATTACAAGATTTAATTAGTTTACTTGGTCAATATGGCGGATTATTAGCATTTATTACAACATTTATGAGTATTGGTTGCTTATGTGAAATTGGAGCATGTATTGTAATTGTACCTTTAATTTATATTCCATTAAATAAGTATCTTCGTGTTGGTAAAGTGAATGATACAAAATATGTATTTACAACTAAATTTAATGTAATTTGTGTATCGTTAATTACCATAATTGCTTTAATTAGTGTTATAATTTTCTCGATTATATTATAGGAGTTTAATTATGGATATCGATTTTAAAAAACTTGTAAAGCCTTATAAAGATATTGCTTTAAATACTTTATGTGAAGATTTAAAAATTAATAGTGTTTACGACTTATCAACAATTAATAAAACTATGCCTTATGGTAAAGGTGTTCATGATTGTTTTACTTTGCTTAAAGATATCGCATTAAAGGATGGTTTTGAAGTTGATACTTGTGATGGACATTGCTTAGAAATTAGTTACGGAAAAGGAAAAAATCTAATTTATATTTTAGCTCATCAAGATGTAGTTCCAGTTAATGGTGTTTGGAAATATCCTCCATTTAGTGCAACTATTGCGGATAATAGAATATATGCTCGTGGAGCTAGCGATGACAAAGGTCCTGGAATTAGTGCGTATTATGCTTTAAAAGCTTTAAAAGACAATAATTTAATCGATGATTATAGAGTTAGACTTGTTTTTGGTGGAGATGAAGAAAGAGGAAGTAGTTGTTTAACTTATTATTTTGAAACTTTAAAGAAAGAAGAAGCTACATATGGATTTACTCCTGATGCTGATTTTCCTTTAATTTATGGAGAAAAAGGTATTACTAATTATGTTTATGAATCTAAGTTTAAATTTAATGGTATTAAAGAAATAGATGCAGGTGTTGTATCTAATGCTGTTATTGATAGAGCAAAAGTAGTAGTTTATGATCCATTACCTTTAGATACATATTTAAATGAACATAAAGATATTAAATTTGAAAAAGAAGATGAAAATACATTTGTTTTTATTGGTAAACCTGCTCACGGAAGCACTCCAGAAGAAGGATTTAATTCAGGTATCTTAATGTTAGGAATATTAGGAAAAGTTTATAATAATCCAATATTAACTTTATTATGTAATGAATATCAAGATCCATTTGGAAAGAACATGAATGTTGAATATGAATCTAGTGATATGGGAAAAACAACATACAATGTTGGCTTAATTAAATATGATGGAGAAAATTTCTCTATGACTGTTAACTTTAGATATCCAGAAAATTGTAATCCTGATGAAGTTGTAAATAAGGTTCAAGAATGTTCTCCATTTC
>CAYNBG010000063.1:0-6131 GCA_964395495.1 uncultured Staphylococcaceae bacterium | reverse complement strand
TTTAAATCTTTGATGATTCATTTATGGGATAAATTAAAACATTTCGTCAAAAAAGCATTTACAATTATTCTTGTTTCTACAATAGTTATTTGGTTTGTTTCTCATTTTGCTTGGAACTGGACATATCTTCCAGATGAACAAATGAATCAAAGTATTCTTGCTGGTATTGGTCAATTAGTACAACCATTATTTACTCCTCTTGGATTTGGATCTCAAATCGGAAAATTTGGTTGGGTATTTGCTGTTGCAGCAGTTACTGGTTTAATTGCAAAAGAAAATGTTATTGCAACATTTGGTACATTAGCTGCATGTATTGTTAGTGGATTTGCTCCTGATGAAGCTTTAGAAGGTGTTGATTCAGTCGTTCAATTAATTAATAATACTGGTATTAACACAGCTGGTTTAATTGCATTTATTGCATTTAATATGTTGACAATACCTTGTTTTGCAGCTTGTGCTACCGCAAAAGCTGAATTACCAAAGAATAAATTCTGGACAACGATTTTATTCTGGGTTGTTACATCTTATTTTGTTGCTAGTATGATTTATCTTGTTGGAACATGGTGGTGGACAGTATTTATCTTTATTGCAGTTATTGCTGCTGCTATTGTTGGAATTGTCTTTTGGAATATTAATAAAAATAAAAAAGAAAGACTAGGAGCAGAAGGTAATAAATAGTTATGTGGATAGGAATTGTAACTATAATTTGTATTGTTATATTTTTATGCAGTATGCTAGGTGTTTATATTTATAAGAAGTTTAAACATCTTCCAACTGGAGATTGTGCTTACTGTTCTTTTAATAATAAAAATAAATTACTTAAAGAATACCACAAAAAATATGGAAAAAATAATTCCTATAAATGTAAAAATTGCACTAAATAAGTAAAAAGGTTTCGAAAGATGCATGCTTAAAGAACATGCATCTTTTTTTATCGTATTTTAGTAAAAAAATAATACAAAAAGTATATTTTTAAATGTATAATTAATATTAATTGAAGAAAGGCTTATACAAAATGTTTTAAAACAGTTTGAAATGTCGATAATACAATATAAATTTAAAACATTTTTATAATTAATTAGAATAAGGAGGAATAAATAGTGAGCGAAGAAAAAATAAGCTTCAACGAATATCAAAAGCACGCTTATAATCTTATCAGTGAAGATGGTAAAAAAGATATGATTACTAACGGGGTTTTAGGACTGGCTGGAGAAGCTGGTGAGTGTTGTGATATTGTTAAAAAATATAAATATCAAGGACATGATTTAGATAAAGAACATCTTAAAGATGAATTAGGTGATGTTTTATGGTATATTGCAGAAACTGCAAGTGGACTTGGTATCACTTTAGAAGAAGTTGCTCAATATAATTTGGACAAACTTCATAAACGTTATAATGGTGAGAAATTTGATAAAGAAAAATCAATTCATAGAGGAAAATAATAGGTATTTAATATGATTTACGATTGTATAGTAATTGGATGTGGATTAATAGGAGCAAGTGTTAGTAGATATTTATCTAAATATAATTGCTCAGTATTAACATTAGAAAGACATAATGATGTAGGAGAAGAAACTAGCAGCGCAAACTCTAGTATTGTTCATAGTGGTTATGATCCAAAACCACATACTTTAAAAGCTAAATTTAATAGATTAGGCAATTTAATGATGAAACAAGTTTGCGAAGAACTTGATGTTCCTTATATTAATAATGGAAGTTTAACTGTTGCTTTTAGTGAAGAAGAAATCGAAACATTAAAAGAACTTGAAGTTAGATCTAAAGCTAATGAAGTTCCTTGTAAAATTGTTTATCAAGATGAACTAAGAGAAATGGAGCCAAATATTTCTTCTAATGCTTTAGCTGCTTTATATTGCCCAACATGTGGAATTGTTAATCCATTTTTGTTAAATGTTGGATATATGGAAAACGCTATGGACAATGGTGTTGAATTAAAATTAAATACTGAAGTAGTAGATATTAAGTATGTAAATGGTGTATATCATGTTTTTACAAAAGATGGTGACAAATTTGAATGTAAAGTTTTAATTAATTGCACTGGTCAAATGAGTGCTAAAATGCATTCAATTTTAGAAAAACCAAATTATGATATTATTTTTAGAAAAGGTGAATATATTTTATTAGACCATTTCGATAAAAATTTTATTAAACATACATTGTTTATGTGTCCTACAAAAGAAGGTAAAGGTGTTTTAGTTTCACCAACTACTTCTTATGATTATATTATTGGACCAAGTAACGATTTAACAACAATTAATGATACTTCAACTGATTCAGAAACTTTTGCTTTCTTAAAAGATAGTGCTAAAAAATTAGTTACTGATATTCCTTACATGAACACAATTAGACAATTTGCTGGTGTTAGAGCTAACTCTAGTGTTGGTGATTTTGTTATTGAAGAAAGTAAGAATTATCCTTTATTTATTGAAGTTGGTGGAATTATGTCCCCAGGTTTAGCTTCAAGTCCTGCAATTGGTGAATATGTTGCTAATATGGTTAAGGAAAAATTAAACTTAAAGACAAAAGATTCTTATAATCCTCTTATTAGAAAGCATTTAAATTTAGCTTCTTTAGGTATTGATGGATTTAACAATTTAATTAGAGAAAATCCTGATTTTGGAAGAATTATTTGTAGATGTGAAAAAATCAGTGAAGGTGAAATAGTTGATTGTATACATAGAAATTGTGGTGCTACAACTGTTAAAGGTGTTAAAAAGAGATGCCGTCCTGGATTTGGTAAATGTCAAGGAACATTCTGCCAAGAAGAAGTTATTAAAATTTTAGCTAGAGAATTAAATAAACCAATCGATAGTATTTGTTATAGTGAAAAAGGTAGTGAAGTATTAAAGTACTTTGCAAAAGGTAAAGATCATGAATAAAGAGTACGATTTAATAGTTGTTGGTGGTGGTAGTGCAGGTCTTGCTGCTGCGATTAGTGCATATGATAATGGAGTAAAATCTATACTTTTAATTGAAAAGAATAAGGAATTAGGTGGTATTTTGAATCAATGTATTCATAATGGTTTTGGTCTCCATACTTTTAAAGAAGAATTAACTGGTCCTGAATATGCATATAGATTTATCAAACAATTGAAGGAAAGAAATATTGAATATTTAACTGAAACTTTAGTTTTATCATTAACGAAAGATTTAGAAATTACAATTTCTTCACCAATTTATGGTATTCAAAATTTAAAAGCAAAAGCTATTATTAATGCAGCAGGATGTAATGAAAGAACATATGGTCAAATTATGATTCCTGGTGATAGACCAAACGGAGTTTTTACTGCTGGTCTTGCTCAAAAATATTTAAATATCGATGGCTATTTAGTTGGTAAAAACGTCTATATTTTAGGAAGTGGTGATATTGGATTAATTATGGCTAGAAGAATGAGTTTAGAGGGTGCTCATGTTATTGGTGTTAGTGAACTTATGCCATATTCAAATGGTTTAAATAGAAATATTGTTCAATGCCTTAACGATTTTAACATTCCATTACATTTATCTAATACGGTTACAAAAATTATTGGTAAAGATAAACTTGTAGGTATTGAAACTTGTGATGTTGATGCTAATTTGAAGCCTATTGAATCAACTAAGAAATTTATTGAATGTGATACATTACTTTTAAGCGTTGGTCTATACCCATTTAATAGACTTGTTACTGAATGTGGTGCAAAAAGTTATCCTAGAACAAAAGGATCTTTTGTTGATCAAAACTTAGAAACTACAGTTAAAGGATTATTTAGTTGTGGTAATGTTTTACATGTTCATGACTTAGTAGATTTTGTCAGTGAAGAAAGCTCTAGAGCAGGAAAATGTGCTAGCGATTATTTATTAAATAGACGTGGAACATTACATAAAACTATCGAAACACAAGCTTTAAATAATATTGGGTATTTATTACCAAATGTTATTAATGTTTATGATAATTTAACTGAAGTTACATTTTCGTTTAGAGTTAGAAAACCTATGCAAAAAGCCATTCTTTTTATTAAAGATGGTGATAAGGTTGTTAAGCAAATTACAAAAATGAATCTTGTACCAAGTGAAATGGTTAAGGTAGTTTTAAAAGATATTGATTTTAATAGTTTAAATTCAATAAGTTTTGAAATGGAGGAAGTCAAGTAATATGGAAAAGAATATGATTTGTATATGTTGTCCTAGAGGTTGTCATTTAACTTATAAGGATGGTGAAGTTACAGGATATACATGTATTAGAGGATTAAATTACGGAAAACAAGAAGCTGTTAATCCTACACGAATTGTAACTAGTACTGTTGAAGTAAATAGTAAAAATATTAAAGTTATTCCTGTAAAAACTAGTGCTCCAGTACCAAAGAATTTGATTTTTAAAGTAATGGAAGAAATTAATAAGGTTAAAGTTAATCCTCCAGTACAAATGAATCAAATAATAATTAAAGACGTCTTATCTTTAGGTGTTGATATTATCGCAACTAAGGAGTATTTAGGTGCCTAATATTCTATCTTTTTTACAAAAAAATGGAAATAGCGACTTTGCTAAAATTCCTTTTTGTGAAGCAGATGTTTTGGTTATTGGCTTATTAAGTTATGCTAATTTTGAAAATAGTTCAATTAGTAAAAATAACGATGTAAAAAATTCTTTTATTAATGTTAAAAAATATTCTAGATCATCAACTCATAAAAAAATAACTAATCACTTTTTATTACCAGATAAATATTTAAAATTTTTATCGCGTTTTATGTCTTCTAAAAGATATGATGATTTAGAACTTGGATATTTTGAATGTAAAAATGATGAAAAAATTGAATTGCAATTTTTTGCTTTAACATTTAAAATTGATGGAAAATATTTTGTAACTTTTAGAGGTACTGATAGAAGTGTTGTTGGTTGGAAAGAAGATTTTAATCTTGTTTTACTGGATAAAATTCCTTCTCAAGATGATTCTGTTAGTTATTTAAAAAAAATGATTAATACTTTAAATAGTGATGTTTATGTACTAGGACATTCTAAGGGCGGTAATCTTGCTTATTATTCTTTCTTTTTTATTGAAGAAGAATATAAAAATAGAGTAAATAAGGTTTATAACCTCGATGGACCTGGATTTAGGTTTGATACAAGTGAATATACAAAAAAATATAAAAAACAATTAGTTAAAATTGTTCCTAGTAATGATGTTGTTGGTGTTTTGCTTAATGATAAATCTAAATTGACGATTTGTCAGTCTTCAAAACATGATGTCACAGCTCATGATATGATGAGTTGGCAATTATTAGGTAATAAAAATTTTTGCGAACTTAAAAGAGTGAATGAATTAACTATTTATAGCGAAGCTTTAAGATTAGCTTTAAATTCTTATATTAAAAAAATAGGTATTGATAAAGTTGAATTTATTAAGGAATATATTTTTAAAATTGTAACAATAAATAAAGTTACAGATGTTATTACAATTATGAATAATGCTTTATTTATCATAGTAAAATCTTTTAAAGAGTTTAAAAAAGAAAATCCAAATAACTATAAAGAGATAGAAAAATTATTAAAATTATTTATCAAAGAATACACTCATTATCTCACAAAAGTTCAAGATGAAAGAAGAAAACATGCATTTAATTTTCTAATTAATAGAAATAAAAAAGATAATAATAAAAATTTAAATATTAAAAAGGAGACAATATGAAATATATTTTAAGTATTGATCAAGGAACGACATCAACAAGAGCATTATTATTTAATCATGACGGAGAGCTTGTTTTTAAATCTCAACAAGAAGTGACTTGCTTATATCCTCATGATGGATGGGTTGAGCAAAATGCTTTGGATATCTTTTTAAGCGTTGTTAACGTTATTAATGATTGCTTAAATAAGTTTAATATCACTTATGATGATATCGATTCTATGGGTATTACAAATCAAAGAGAAACTACAGTTATTTGGGATAGAGAAACAGGTATGCCATTATATAATGCAATTGTATGGCAATCTCGTCAAACAGCAGACATTTGTGAAGATTTAAAAGCGCGCGGATTAAATGATACATTCCGTGACAAAACAGGTTTACTAATTGATGCATACTTCTCAGGCACGAAAGTAAAATGGATTTTAGACAATGTAGAAGGCGCACGCGAAA
>CAYNBG010000062.1:0-6135 GCA_964395495.1 uncultured Staphylococcaceae bacterium | reverse complement strand
TATCTCTGACAATACCATGAATTAAAACGCCTTTAAAAGGAGCTTTATGCATGAATTGCATTCCTTGGAAATACATTCTAGCAACCCAGAAGAAGATAATATCATAACCAGTTACCATTAAATCAACTGGGAAATATCTTTCTAATGCTTCAGTTTTTTCTGGCCAGCCTAATGTTGCAAATGTCCATAATGCACTTGAAAACCAAGTATCCAAAACATCTTCATCTTGATACCAATCACCACTATTATCAGGCATATGGTCAGAAACTAGTATTTTATTAGTAGATTTTGAGTAATAAACTGGTATTCTATGACCCCACCACAATTGTCTTGAGATACACCAATCATCACAATTGCTCATCCAACGAGTTAAAACTTTTTCAAATCTTTTTGGATAAAAGTTAACTTTATCTTTACTGTTTTGGTTATTTAATACACTTTCAGCAAGAGGTTTCATCTTGACAAACCATTGCTTTGATAATATTGGTTCGACAACTGCATCACTTCTTTCAGAGTGTCCAACTTTATGAATTGTCTTTTCAATTTTGATTAAATCACCATTATTTTTGATATCTTCTACCAACGCTTTTCTACATTCATAACGATCCATATTAGCATATTTTCCACAATCCTTAGTCATTGTTCCATCAACATTCATAATAATTGGATGTGGGAAATTATATTTTTGACCAATAATAAAATCATTAGGGTCATGAGCTGGGGTACATTTCATTGCTCCTGTACCAAACTCAATATCAACATAATCATCAGCGATAATAGGTATTTCATCACCATTAGCAGGATTAATTACAATTTTTCCTACTACATCTTTATATCTTTTATCTTTTGGATTAACAACAATACAAGTATCACCAAACATAGTTTCAGGTCTTGTTGTAGCAATGGTTAAATATTTTTCTTTATCATCCTTAAAATGATATTTAAAATAGAAAAATTCTCCTTCATCATCTTTATATATAACTTCAATATTACTTAAAGCTGTTCTCATTACAGGATCATAATTAACAATTCTTTCGCCTCTATAAATAAGACCAGCATCATACATATCTTTAAATACTTTATAGACTGCTTTTTGAAAACCTTCATCAAGAGTAAATCTTTCTTTAGAATAATCTAAAGCTAATCCCATCTTAGCCCATTGTTTATGAATAATTTCACTATATTCATCCTTCCATTCAAAAGCTCTTTTTAAAAATGCTTCTCTTCCAATATCAAAACGAGAAATGCCTTCTTGTTTAAGTCTAGCATCTACTTTTGCTTGTGTAGCAATACCAGCATGATCGCATCCAGGAAGATATAAACAATCAAATCCTTTAGCTTTTTTATATCTAATAGTAATATCTTGAATTGTAGTATCAATAGCATGACCAATATGGAGTTTTCCAGTAACATTTGGAGGAGGTAAAACAATAGAAAAACGAGGTTTTGTTACATCTCCACATTTAAAATAACCGCTATTTTTCCATATTTCATAACGATTTTCTTCGATTTTTTTAAAATCATATCTCTTTTCTAATTCCATAAATCTACTCCTTTATAAAATGATTAATTGTTTCTTTTAATAAGAATATTGATCTTGAATCTTTACTACTTGTTAATAAGATTAAATTTTTATCTTTATCTAAATCTAATTTTTCTTTAAGATTTTTATAAATTTTACTTTTATCTGATTGGTTAAGTTTATCACATTTTGTTAAAGCGATAACAAAATTATAATTAAATGATATTAAAAATTTATAAAAATCATAATCATCATCTGTTGGCATATGCCTACTATCAAGTAAAAAAACAACCAGTTTCAAATATTTATTGTTATCAAAGTATTTTTCAAGCATATCACCATAAAATTCATAGTCTAAATCTTTTTTTGCACTATATCCATATCCAGGAGAATCAACAAAATAGAAACTATCATCAATTAAAAAATAATTTAATAATCTTGTATGCCCTGGCTTTTTACTAGTAAAAGCTAATTTTGAATTATTAGTCAAAGCATTTATAATACTCGATTTACCAACATTACTTTTACCGACAAAAAGCACCTCAGGTAACCTTGAAGGTGCTTCGTTAATGTCAGTAATTGACTTTACAAAACTAGCTTTTTTATAGTAACTTTCCATTTTTAAAAAATAACCTTTAACGCATCATCTACATTTTTCATATATTTGATTTCTAAATTATCTCTAATTTCTTTAGGTAATTCGCTAACTGTCTTTTTGTTATCGTAAGGAACAAAAATTGTCTTTATTCCGCTGCGTAAAGCTGCTAAAGATTTTTCTCTAAGTCCGCCAATTGCTAAACTTTTACCTCTTAAAGTAACCTCACCAGTCATAGCTATATCGCCACTTACTGGTTTTTTAGTTAAAGCGCTAACAATTGCACAAGTTATAGCACATCCTGCGCTAGGACCATCTTTACTTACAGCTCCTTCAGGAACATGAATATGAATGTCATTATCTTTAAAAATATTCGAGTCTACACCATATTTTTTTGCATTAGCCTTGACGAAATCTAAAGCGATTTCGCAACTTTCTTTCATGACATCACCAAGTTTACCAGTTAGTAAAATTCCACCTTTACCAGGGAAATAAGTAACTTCAATAGGAAGAATATCTCCTCCATAAGGAGTCCAAGCTAAACCAGTAACAACTCCGATTTCTTTTCCTTTTTCTTTAGTTGTAGGATCAAAAACTTCTACACCTAAATATTTGATAACTTCTTTAATAGTGATAGTAATTTTGTCTTTAATTTTGCCTTCTAAAACATTAACTACTACCTTTCTTAAGATTGAAGCAATTTTTCTTTCTAAATCTCTAACTCCACTCTCTTTTGTATATCTTTCTATAATATATTCAATCGCTTCATTAGAAAATTCTACTTGATCAGTAGTCAAACCATTATTTTTAAGTTCTTTTTTAATTAAGAAATCATTAGCAATATGGACTTTATCAAGTAATGTATAAGAATCAACCTCTATTAATTCAAGTCTATCCATTAATGGAGCAGGAATATTACTTAAATCATTAGCTGTACAAATAAATAAAACATTACTCAAATCATAATTAATTTCTAAATAGTTATCATTGAATGCAAAATTTTGTTCAGGATCTAATACTTCAAGTAAAGCACTGCTTGGATCACCTTTAAAATTGTTTGAACCAATTTTATCGATTTCATCGAGTAAAAATACTGGATTATTCACTTTAACTTTTCTTAAAGAAGAAATAATTCTACCTGGACGAGATCCAACATAAGTTCTTCTATGTCCTCTAATTTCAGCTTCATCATTAACACCACCTAAAGAACATTTAATAAACTTCCTATTTAATGCTCTAGCTATACTTCTACATAAACTAGTTTTACCACATCCAGGAGGTCCATAAAAACATAAAATAGGTGCTTTTAAATTGCCATTAATAGCTTTTACAGCAAGATATTCTAAAATTCTTTCTTTAACTTTTTTAAGACCGTAATGATCTTCATCTAAAACTTTTTTAACATTTTTAATACTATCATTATCAGTAGTTTTTTCAAACCAAGGAGTTGAAAAAACAATATCAATATAATCTTTGATTAAACTACCTTCAAGAGTTCCTTGAGGCATTGTTTTATATCTTTTTAATTCTGATTTAATTTTTTCTTTAACTTCATCAGGATAAGGATTTTCCTCAAGTTTTTTTAAACAATCAGCTTCATAATCAGTATCAACATCACCTAATTCTTTAGCAATTGCTCTCATTTTTTCCCTTAAAATATATTCTCTTTGACTTTTTTCTGTAGACTCTCTTACCATTTCATTAATTTTAGTTTCGATTTCTACAGATTCTTTAAGATACGCCATATCTTTAATAATTAATTCAAGTCTTTTATTAACATCAGCTGTTGATAAAATCTCAACTTTTTTATCAAGCGAAAATTGGCATAAATCAGCCATAACATATGATAATTGGCTTCCACTTATTCCAGAAGACAATTTATTAACTAAATCTTTATCATTTCTTTTAAAAGAAACATTAAATTGACCTGATGAAATTTGTTCAAATATTTTTTTAACTAATGCTTGTTCAACTCTTTCATCACCTACAATATCCTCTTCAACGCATCCTTCGACAAATATTTTTTCATCTTCTAAATAAATATTAGAAATTTTAACTCTCTCTAATCCTACAAATAATGCTCTATATTCATCATCTTTAGTATTTTGAAAAGAATTGATTCTACATAAAGTTCCATAAGTAACAATATCATCAATTCCCTTAACAACTTCTAACATAGGATCTTTTTGAGAAACCACAATACAATATGATTCATAATTGTCTTTTGCATCTAAAAAAGAATTGATAGAAAATTTTCTAGCAATTGTTAATGTTAAGTTAGAAAGAGGGTAGATTACTGCCCCCCTTGTAACTATTACAGGTATTTTAAAAACTACATTTGGTTTAAATTCCATTAATTAAAATCCTTTTAATAAAAATTAATTTAATTATTCAGCTTTACTCTTTTTTGGAGCTGCTTTTTTAGTTGTTGTCTTTTTTGCAGTTGCTTTTTTAGTTTCTTTTTCTGCTTTTTCTTCAGTTTTAGCTTCTTTTTTAACTTCAGCACCTAATGGAGCGTTGTTTGCTTCAAGGAAATTAACAATCTTTTGATTTAAAAGATTTGTAGCAATATTTCTTTCTTGTGAAGCATAAATCTTTTTAACATCTTCAACTTTTTGATTATACATTTTTGCAGTATTTTCATAGAAAGCATCTAATTCTTTTCTTGAAATAATTAAATTTTCTGTTTCAGCAATCTTATCTAAAACGACCATGGAAGTAAGTTCATTTTTAGCATTTTCTTTAGCTGTTTCTAACAATTTTTCTTCTGTTAATCCTAAAATTTCAAGATATTGTTGATATGTTAAACCATTTTGTTCGATTTGTTGTTTTGTTCTTTCAATACTTGCTTTAGCTTCATTTTCTAAAACTGCATCTGCAATGACAACTTCACTATTTTTGCAAATTGTATTGATAACTTCTTGTAAATATGCATTTTTAGCATCACGTGCTTTGTTAGCTAATAAAACTTCTTGTTGATGTTTTTCTAAATCTTTAACTGTAGCAACATCTTTGATATTTAATGAAGCTGCAAATTCATCGTTTAATTCAGGAACTTTCTTTGTTTTAACTTCGTGGATCATACAAACAAATTTAGCATCTTTACCAGCTAAATCTTTAACATATTGTTCTGGGAATTTAATAGCAACATCTTTTTTAGTTTCTGGAGTAACTCCAACCAATTGATCTTCAAATCCAGGAACAAATGAATTTGAACCTAAAACTAATGAATAGTTATCAGCGCTTCCACCATCAAATTCTTTTCCATCGATATAACCTTTAAAATCAAAAATGACTGTATCACCTAATTTAGCAGGTTCTTCACTTAAAATTAATTCTGAATTTTCTTCTAATAATTTATCAATAGAAGCTTTTAATTCTTCTTTAGAAACTTTTGGTGCTTCTTGTTTTAAATGAATATCTTTATATTGACCTAATTTAACTTCTGGGACAACAGTGATTGTAAAAACAACTTCTAATTCATCATCTGTTAATTTTGTAACATTAACACTTGGAGATGTAAATGGTCTTAAGTTATTTTCTTTTAAAGCTTTTTCAAACATTGGTTGTAAAGCTGTATTGATACTTTCATCCATTAATTCTGTTGGGTTAATATGTTCTTTAGCTAATTCTAAAGGAGCATTTCCTTTTCTAAATCCTTTAATTTGGACATTTTTAACTAACTTTTTTAAAGCCTTATCTTGAGCGTCTTTCCATTCTTTACCACTAATTGAAGACTTAACTTCATAGATACCTTGGCCTTTACTAATTGCTTTTTCTGACATTTTTATTTTCATCCTTTCAAAAAAATTACTTTTAAATTATATACTAGATTTATAATCTAGTAAAGAAAAAAGGACTTTAAAAAAGCAATAATTATTAAATATTTGTATTTTTAATTTTTTCTAAAAGTATTTTTGCACTACTAGAAGGAATAATTTGAGATAATTCTTCAATAGTAGCACTTTTTAAATCAGAAATTGTAGGATAAGTTTTTTTAAGTTTTTCAATTCTAGCA
>CAYNBG010000061.1:0-6205 GCA_964395495.1 uncultured Staphylococcaceae bacterium | reverse complement strand
GGATGGGATACAAGACTTACAGTTTTAGGTCACACTCAAAGAGGAGGAAGGCCTACTGCTATGGAAAGAGTAAATGCAATCTATATGGCAGATTATGCAATCAAATTATTAGATAAAGGAATTGGTGGGGTTTGTGTTGGATTAAGAAATAACAAACCAACTCATTTTCCTATTGAAGAAGCATTAGCTTTAGAAAATGACAAGCATTTAGATTTATATAGACTTCATGATGACATTAAATAATTTAAAAAAGAGGTAATTTTATGGTTTCAGAAAATCACACAAAAAACACTAAAATTGTTTGCACTATTGGTCCTAGTAGTACTAATAAGGAAGTTTTCGAACAATTAATTAATAATGGTATGAACGTTGTTAGAATGAACTTCTCTCATGGTTCATATGATGAACATCTCGAAAAACTTTTATTAGCAAGAGAATACGAAAAACAAGGGATTTATCTCCCAGTTATGCTCGATACTAAAGGACCTGAAATTAGATGCCATTTAATGGAAAACAATAAAATTGAAATTAAAAAAGGTCAAATTACTAGAATTTCTATGAAGGAAGTCTTAGGTACAAAAGAAAAAATTAGTGTTAATTATCCTAATCTTTTCAACGATATTCAAATCGGAAATAATATCAAAATCGATGATGGCAAACTAAATTATAAAGTCATCGATAAAGACTATAAAAACGAAGAAATTGTTTGCGAAGCTTTAAATAATCATGTTCTTTCTTCAAGAAAAGGTGTTAATTGTTTAGGAACACGTTTATCAATGAATTTCATTAGTGAAGCTGATAGAAAAGACTTAATTTGGGGTTGTGAACATGGTGTTGATTTTATTAGCGCTTCTTTTGTAAGAAATGCTAACGATGTAAAACAAATCAAAGATTTATGCGCTTCTCAAGGACATAGTGAAATCAAAGTTATTTCAAAAATTGAAAACTGTGAAGCTATGAACTGCTTAGACGAAATTATCGATGCTAGCGATGCAATCATGGTTGCTCGTGGTGACTTAGGACTTGAAATTCCTGAAGAAGAAGTTCCAATTGTTCAAAAAGAATTGATCAGAAAATGTAGAGCAAAAGGAAAACCAGTTATTACTGCTACTCAAATGTTAGATAGTATGTGTCATTCTCCAATTCCTACACGTGCTGAAGTTAGTGATGTTGCTACTGCTATTGATGAATCTACAGATTGCGTTATGTTAAGCGGAGAATCTGCAAATGGTGAATATCCTAAAGAATCAGTTGAAATGCAAGCTAAGATTTCTAAAACAATGGAAAAACAATTAGATTATGAAGAACTTGCTAAAGAAGCATATGATAGTTCAAATAAAGACAACAATGACGCTATTGCTAATGCAATTTGTAATACAGCTAAATTAATTGATGCTAAACTTATCGTTTCATTTACAGAAACCGGTAGATCGAGTAGAAGAATTAGTAAAGCTAGACCTTGTTGCCCTATTCTTTCAATAAGCAAAAATTTAACAACAGTTAGACAAAACGCATTGTATTGGGGAATTTATTCAGTTTTAATTCCAAGTAAAAAGATGCCTGATTTTATTGAAGAAATGGAAGTCATCGCAATTGTTAAGGCTAAACAATTTGGTCTTAAACCACACGATACAATCTTATTAAGTGGAGGTACTCCTACTGGAGCTGGTAAAACCAACTTCATGAGAATTATTACACTCCCAGAAGATAAAGATATTTTATAAAATTCTTATTTACAATTTTAAAAAATAAGACTAATATTATAATGCTATGAAAAAGACAAGTTAATTAAACTTATCTATTTAGAGAGTAAGTCAATATGGTGAAAGACTTATATAGTTAAATTAATTAATACCACTTTGGAGCATTCATGGTAACATGACGTATAGTTTACGTTAAACTAAAAATGAGTGACAAGTATTTTGCTTGTAATTAAGGTGGTACCACGGAAAATTCGTCCTTAGATTAAGTCTAAGGACTTTTTATTTATAAAGGAGATTAAAATTATGAAACTAAAATTATTGGATGGAAAAGAATTAGTAATTGAAGAAAACAAAACAGGTATGGATGTTGCTAAAAGTATTAGCGAATCTTTAGCAAAATCTGCTATTGCTTACAAATTGAATGGTAAATTATATGATTTATTTTCAATTATTAAAGAAGATGGAAATTTTGAATTAATTACACCTAAATCAGATGAAGCTTTCCATATCTTAAATCATAGTGCTGCACATTTAATGGCTGAGGCTATTTCTATTTTATATAAAGATGCTAAATTTGATATTGGCCCAGCAATTGATGATGGATTCTATTATGATATCGATTTTGGTACACAAGTTGTAAAAGAAGAAGATTTAGCTAAAATTGAAGCTAAAATGAAAGAATTAAGCAAAAAGAATGAATATATCGTTAGAAAAGAAGTTTCAAAACAAGAAGCTTTAGAATTGTTTAAAGATAATTTCTATAAAGAAGAAATTGTTAAAGAATTAAGCGAAGACGCTGTTATTTCAACATATAAACAAGGTAACTATTTAGAACTTTGCGTTGGACCTCATGTTCCTTCAACTGGATATATTAAATTCTTTAAATTAGATACTATTGCTGGTGCTTATTATAAAGGCGACTCACATAATAAGCAATTAACAAGAATTTATGGTGTTGCTACATTTACTAAAGAACAACTTGAACATATTGAATATGTTAAAGAAGAAGCTAAAAAAAGAGATCATAGAAAATTAGGTAAAGAATTAGGATTATTCATGATTAGCGAATTTGGTCCTGGTTTCCCATTCTATCTTCCTAATGGTTTAATGCTTAGAAGACAAATTGAAAACTGGTGGTATAAAATTCATGATGAACATGGATATCAATTAATTAAAACTCCTATTATTTTAAGTAAAGAATTATGGTTAACAAGTGGACACTGGGATCATTATAAAGAAAATATGTATACTACTACTATCGATGAAAAAGACTTTGCAATTAAACCAATGAACTGTCCAGGTGCAATTTTAGTTTATAATAACAGTCTTCATTCTTATAAAGATCTTCCTCTTCGTTTAGGTGAATTAGGTTTAGTTCATAGACACGAAGCAAGTGGAGCTTTAAATGGTTTATTTAGAGTTAGATGTTTTACACAAGACGATGCTCATATTTTCTGCACAAGAGAACAACTTAAAGACGAAATCGAAACTTTATTAAAATTATATGATGAAATGTATTCAACATTTAAACTTGATTACTATATCGTTTTATCAACAAAGCCTGAAAAAGATTACATCGGTGATGATGCAATTTGGGAACAAAGTGAAAAAATTCTTGCTGAAGCTTGTAAAGCAACAGGCAAAGAATTTAAAATCAATCCTGGAGATGGTGCTTTCTATGGTCCTAAACTCGATTTCAAACTTAAAGATTGTATGGGTAGAGTCTGGCAATGTGGAACTATCCAACTTGATATGAACTTACCAGAAAGATTTAATTGTACTTACATCAATTCAAAAGGCGAAAAAGAAAGACCTATCATGCTTCATAGAGCTATCTTAGGATCTTTTGAAAGATTTATGGGCATTATTACAGAACATTTTGCTGGTGCATTCCCAACATGGTTGGCTCCAAATCAAATTAAGATTTTACCTGTAAATAACGAGCATCATTTAGACTATGCTAACGAACTAAATAAATATTTCCATGATGAAGATTTAAGATGTGAAATCGATGCTAGCGAAGAAAAACTTGGTTATAGATTAAGAAATGCGCAAATGATGAAAACACCTTATACTCTTGTTATTGGAGATAAAGAAAAAGAAAATGGAACTGTTACATACAGAAAATTTGGAACAGATAAACAAATTACAGTTTCTAAAGAAGATTTCTTAAAATTAATTAAACAAGAAATTAAAAATAAAGATTTACTTGTTGAACTAAAATAATTGTTAAAATTATTAAAAATACCTAGGATTTCCTAGGTATTTTTATTTATCTTCTTTTATTTTTGTACCACATTTTGAACAAAACACATCATCATTTTTTGCTTGATGTCCACAATTAGGACATTTAATAACTAAACTACTTCCGCATTTCGTACAAAATAGATCGCCTTCATCATTTATATGACCACATTTAGGACAAGATATATTTGTTTTTATTTCATCAATTCCTTTATTTTCACCAAACAATTCATTATTCTTTTTTGAAGCATTTCCAAACATATCATTACATTTTTTATCAATATTAGTTTCAATTATTGTACCTTCTTCATAATATCCTTGAGATTCATTCATCTTCTTAATACCATATTTTTTAAATGTAGATGATAAAATGGTTAAAATTGCACCAATAAAAGCGCATCCAAAGCCAATATATAACATAAACATATAGTTAGTAAAATTAAAAATAGCAAAAGTCATAAGAATTCCAAATCCAATAATTAATACTGCAATCCCTATTCCTTCTAATATGTTAGCTGCAATAATTAAACCATTCTTTTTAACTTTATTTTTCATATTTCAATTTTACAATAGTTTCTTTAATTTTTCATTATAATTAAATGTTATTTAATTATATCTATTGAAACTAAATGTATAGACTACTAAAATTATAAATATGAAAAAATTCTTTAAATTCATGAAACCTTATAGAGTTCAATTTGCATTTGCTATTATCTTCATAATGGTCGAATGTGGACTTGAAATATTATTACCTTTTTTAATGAACATTTTAATTAAAAACGGGATAAATACTAACGAATCGGGTCAATATACAATGGATTTAAATTATGTTTTAATAATTGGTTCTATAATGATTTGTATAGCAGTTATTGCGTTCTTTTTAGGTACAATGAGTGCAAAATTTTCTGCTATTTCTTGTAGAGGATTTGGTTATGAAATAAGAAAAGAAGAATATAAAAAGATACAATCGTTTTCATTTAAAAATATTGATAGTTTTAGAACAAGTAGTTTAATCACTAGACTTACAAACGATGTTCAAATAATCTCTGATACATTATGTACTTCTATGCGTCCTGCATTAAGAGCTCCTATAAGTATGATATTTTCTTTAACATTTGCATTAATAATATCTCCAAAATTATCATTAGTATTTTTTGTTGCTTTAATAGCTTTAGCTATAATGATTTTTACTATAATATTTGTAGTTAAACCTAAATTTAAATTAATTCAAAAACAAGTCGATAATATTAATAGAATTACTCAGGAATCTATTACAGCAATAAAAACAATAAAAGCATATGTTAAAAAAGATTATGAAATTTTAAAATTTAATGAGGCTAACTCAACATTAAAAGAAACAAGTAAGAAAACATTATCGATTAATGCTTTATCAATGCCTGCAGGTCAAATTGCTAATTATAGTACTATATTAGCTATTTTGTTTTTTGGAGGAATGATGTATATGTCATCATCTACTGCTCTTTTACTTGAAGATATACAAACTTTTTTAACATATGTCATGCAAGTTTTAGTCACTGTAATGTTGTTTAGTACTGTTTTAATGGCAATAAATAGATCTGCAGCATCTTTATATAGAGTCAATGAAGTTCTTGATACTGAAAGTGAAATTATAGATAAAAAAGATAGTTTAGAAAAAATTACAAAAGGCGAATTAATTTTTAAAGATGTTTACTTTAAATACAATAAAGATAGCGAAGAATATATATTAGAAAATATTAACTTTACAACTACTCAAGGTGAATTTATTGGAATTGTTGGTCAAACTGGCAGTTCAAAATCATCACTAGTTTCTTTAATTGAAAGATTTTATGATACTACAAGTGGAACTATATTAATTGATAACATTGATATAAAAGAATATTCAATTAAAGAGGTTAGAAACTCAATATCCATATCATTTCAAAGCCCTTTATTGTTTAAAGGAACCGTTTTAGAAAATTTAAAATGGGGAAATAAAGATGCATCAATGGATGAAATTATTAAAGCTTGTAAAATTGCAGAATGCTATGATTTTATTGTTAATAATTTAGATAAAGGATTTGACACGATGATTTCTCAAGGAGGAACAAGCGTTTCAGGTGGTCAAAGACAAAGACTTTGTATTGCAAGAGCTCTTTTAAAAAATCCTAAAATACTTATACTTGATGATTCTTTTAGTGCACTCGATAAAATTACTGAAGCTAAAGTTAAATCAAACATTAAAAAATATACAAAAAATATGACTACTATTGTTATTT
>CAYNBG010000060.1:0-6210 GCA_964395495.1 uncultured Staphylococcaceae bacterium | reverse complement strand
CCCTGTAACATATGGTCATACATTAGTAATTGCTAAAGAACATTATGAAACATTTTTAAGTACGCCTAAAGAAATCATGCATAAAGTCATGGATGTCGCTCAAAGAATTGGCCAAGTCCAAATTAGAGAGTTAGGAGCTAAAGGTGTTAACATATTATCTAACTGTTATGAAGCTGCTGGTCAAAGTGTTAAGCATTTTCATGTCCATGTTATTCCTAGATATGAAGCTAGTGATGGTTTTAAACTTGAAATGAAAGAAAATAAACCACAGTATGAATTATCTGTGGTTTTAGAAAAACTTAAAAATATCTAGTATTTAATATAGTTTTTTATATTATTCTTTATAAAAAGGTCTATTATCTAAAGGGAATATTCTATCAGAGAATGTTCCTTTTTCAGTTGTAGATAATGCTTTTTCAATGGCCATCATTTTAGCATCTAAATCATCTACCATTGATAAAATAACAGCTTCTTTTGTTGATGGTAAAACTATTGCACCAAATTCAAGTTTTCCATGATGAGATGCAACTAAGTGTTTTAATAATAATATTTTATCGCTATGTAAATTTAATTCAATACTTGCTCTATCGATAAGTTCAACACCAATTAAAAGATGTCCAAGTAAATTTCCTTCTGTTGTATAATGAGTAGCCACAACACCACTAAATTCAGCAATTTTACCAACATCGTGGAGTAACGCTCCTGAAATTAATAAATCTCTATCAACATCACTATAATTACCAATAATTCCATCAATCAAATGACACATAGAAAGAGAATGATGAAGCAAACCATGCATGAATTCATGATGATTTTTAACTGCAGCAGGATAATCTAAATACTTTTTATAATTATCAACTATAATCTTTCTTGTAATTGTATGAAGTTCATCATTTTTTATAGAATCAAGATATTTTTTTAAATCTTCTTTCATGTCATCAAAGTTTTTAGGAGACACCATAATTAAATCTTCTAAAGAATAAGTTCCTTCTTTTGCGGTAACATACGTTTCAAGATCAATATAAAGTCTACCTTTATTCTCTTTAACTTTACCATATATTTGTAAAATATTACCATTTTTAAAAGCTTCCAAATATTGAGAATTATAATTAAAAGTTTTAACATCCATTGCGCCGCTATTATCTAAAATTGTAGCATTAAATAATTTAGCTCCGCTTGGTAGAGTAATTTCTTTAGGATCTTTTACAATAAAACAACTTCCGCTAACATAATCATCTAATTTTAAATCTTTAATCATATTATCTAATTCTCCTCGCTATTAATAAATTCACTTATATCGCTATAGTTATAGCCTTTTGAAATTAAAGCATTAACTATCTTATTATTAAGTTCTCGTCCAGTATATTTCTTTGAATATTTATCTTTCATTTTACTATAATCTTTTTCTAAAATTTTATATTCTTTTTCTTTATTAATTTTTAAATTAGATAGTAAATTCAATATGATTTCTACATCAAAACCTCTTTTTAATAAGCAATCATATATCTTCTTTTTTTGCTTTACATAATTAGTAGAAACATAAAAATTTTTAACTTCTTCAAAATATTTTCTAGCCTTTTCAATTTCGCTTTCCTCATCAAAAATCAATGTTTTAATAATGCTTTCTTCAACATTTTTATGTTTAAAAAAATTAATAATATAATATTTTCCATAACATTCTTCATTTAATACATATAAATACGCTTCTACAAAAAACTTATCATCGATAACCTTATATTTTTTAAGTAAAGAAATAGCTTCGTCAATATTTTTTTCATTATCGAATTTTTTAAGACACTTATTTTTAATTTCATAACATGTTTTAATTTTTTTTCTTGTTAAACTAAGTATGTAATCCATTATTTTAGATTGTTCAACAACTTTTTTAATTTCATCAAGTTTAGAACAATCATATTCTAAACCTTCTTTTATATTTAAATCATCAAAATAATAGTTATATATTTCATAACTATCTTTTTTAATAAAGACAATTTTCTTATCACCATTTAAAACTATTTTGTTAATTTTAAAATTACCAATGTTTTCTTCTTGCACGATTATATACCTCGATTATATTATTATAAAAAGTTTGACTTGAAAATCTATCAATTGATTTTAATGCTCTCTTTTTAATTTTATCGCTTTCTTCTTTATTCATAAGCAATATATTATGTAATTTATCCTTCATGTCGTTGGTATCAATATAAAAATAACCATTTACTTTATTGTCTATAACTCCTAATAAAGAATTATCAAATCTGCATAAAACTATTAAATTTGAAGCCATAGCTTCCATAAAAGTTAAACCTTGAGTTTCACTTATTGATGCGTTTAAAAATACATCACCACATCTATAATAATATTGTGTTTTATTTACATCAACTTTACCAACAAAAACAACATGATCATCAATATTTAGTTTATTAGCTAAGTCTTTTAATTCGTCAAGTTCAGGACCATCTCCAACAAAAAGCACTTTTGTTTTAATATCTTTATAAGTATCTAAATAATTTTTATAACCTTTTAAAACAACATCAAAACTCTTTTCTTTAGCAATTCTTCCTAAGCAAACAATCGTTTTTGTATCTTTATCAATGCCGAATTTTTCTTTAATACTTAAAATAGTTGGATCATCATCTTTTAATTCTTGAAAACGTGAAAAATCAAAACCTGTTGGAACGACATTAACATATTTATCTACTCCAATAGATCTAATATAATATTTTGTTTTTTCACTTGGTGAAATAATTTCATCACTTTTAATCATACAAGATTTAGCATATTCTCTAATAACCCATTTTGAAAATCTATCAAAATAACCTTTAGTAATATAATACGTATAATCTTCATACATCGTATGATAAGTATAAACAGTTGCTATATTTAATCTTTCTGCAACTAAAAATCCAAATTGACCTACACCATATTCGGTGTTTATATGAATAATATCAATATGCATTTTCTTTAAAATTTTAAAGGCTGCTGAATTATAAATATTAGCCATTTTATATCCATATATTCCTTTTAAAACAACACCAGGAATATAAATTACGTTATCTTCAATATACGTTTCATCTTTTTCAGTTGTTGTAACAACATAAACATTATGTCCATGAGCAACTAAAAGTTTTCTTAAAGAGTCACAACTTGTTGCAACACCATTTATTTCAGGAACATATGTATCAGTAAATATGCAAACATCCATATTATTTTTCCTTTATATTAATTTCTGATGTTTCAATAACACCTGTCTTGCTATTATTTTTAGAGGTTTTATCTTTGTGAACTGTTCTAAATTTATCTTTAAGGTTAATCTTATCAAATGTTTTTTCATTAAAAGCAATTGAACTAGTAACTTTTCTTTCATCAAGAGTTTCCATTTGAATAGTAAGGAATGTCTTTCTTGAATTATCAACAGAATAAAATCTTTCTTCTCCTGATAAACCTCTTGATTTATATGTAGCAGCAACAATTCCACTAATAATAAATGGAATATAGAATGTACCAAATCTCCATAAAAGCATAAGAGTTGATAATCCAGCTGCGCCGAAATCTTTATTTGTGAAGAAACCTATCGATGTTTCAGTCGTATAAGTAAATAATCTATTAAAAACATACTCTGATATACCAGCAGATCCAGGAATAGGCATAAGCCCTGTCATCATTTGATGGAAATTCATATAACAGAAAGAACTAAACAATTGATTTAATAATTCCACAAAATTAAAACTATATTCAACACCATTTGTAAAACCATTGAGAGCATATCCACATAATGTTGGAAGAGATGTTTGAACAAATATACCTAAAACCGTTAAAAATATCATTAAAAGAGAAAATGGTATATTTGATTGCAAACGTTTTAATTCAACTCTAAAGTTTTCAACTTGAAGTCTTAAACTTTCTTTTTTCTCTTCAGGGTTTTTTACAAGATGAATTTTATGTAAAAAATTAATAGCATGATTTAAAACAAAATTATGTAAATGTCTTGAATATGACATTAAGAATAATAAAACAATAACAAAAGCGTTTAATATAAATCCAGCAATAATGAAAATAAGAATTGGGATGGAGCAATGCCAACCAAATATATCAAAATCAATCGCACTTATAGCTAAAATATCATTAATTTTAATCATGGAAACAAGTCCACAAATAACTAAAACAGATTGATAAACAATAAAGCTCATAACCAAAATTGAAGCGCTTGTTGATAAAGGAATACCTTGTTTTTTAAATGTATAAGCTTGTGCAAATTGTCCACCACTAGATCCAGGAGTAATATTAGAATAAAAGACACCAACTAATTGGTTAGCAACAGCTTGATGATACTTATATCTTTTTGTATATAATCTAGCATAAAGCCATAAATTTAATGCAGATAAGCATTGCATTATCACAATGGTAGCAATAAAAATAAAGAAAAAAGTTATTGTTCTAGTGCTACTAAAAATTCTTGAAAAAATACCCGGAATTGTTTCGTAAACTTTTTTTGTTACAGCAACACCATTTTCATAAGTTGTAGTATCACCACTTAAAGAAACTCCTAAAACAACACCAGTAATTACTAAAATAATACTTAAATAGATAACATATTTAACCCATTTTTTCTTAGGTTTTTTCTCTTTTTTTACTTTCTCTTCCTCTTCTTGTTTAATTTCATGAACATCTTCTAAAATGGCATCACTTGATGCTTTTATTTCGAGTTCATCATTTTTAAACTCTGATTTAGAAATTGTATTCTCTGTTTTGTTTTTTTCTTCTTTGCTAAACTTCATATATATATTTTATAGTTTTCTTTATTAATAATAAAGAAAAAAAGAAATAAAATAAAAATTATTTTTTAATAAATATAATTTTATATTTATATTTTATTTTTAAACATCAATCAAATTATATATTTATTATAAAAAACCATATGAAATGTTTATTATTTTATAAAAAAAAAGACCATTTTTAATGGCCTTTAAATTTAATTTTGTTTTTTATCTAATTCTTCAATTTCTTTATTGTATTTTTTAATTTCTTCGTCGTTTGCTAATACAAAGTGTCCTGGAAGAATTTCAACAAACTTTGGCTTATTAACTGAATAATCATGACATTTTTGAGGATCATAAACGATTCTGATTCTATTCTTTTCAGTTAATGGATTTGGCTTAGGAATTGCTGATAATAAAGATTTTGTATAAGGATGAAGAGGATGTTTAAATAACTCATCACTACTAGCAAGTTCAACAAGTTCACCAAAATACATAACAGCAATCTTATCACAGAAATATTTAACAACACTTAAATCATGAGCAATAAATATAATTGTTAAGCCCATCTCTTCTTTTAATTGATTTAAAAGATTAATAATTTGAGCTCTAATTGAAACATCTAAAGCTGAAATAGGTTCATCACAAATAAGTAGTTTAGGATTCATGATTAATGCTCTAGCAATACCGATTCTTTGACGTTGACCACCAGAGAATTCATGTGGATATCTATTAGCATAATCAGCAATTAAACCAACTTTTTCTAAAGCTTCTACAACTTTTTTATGATTATTTGCTCTACTTGTTGATTCAACAGCTTTTTGATATTCTGCTTTAGCAAGTTCTTTTTCCTCATCACTTTTAGCGTTCTTTAAAGCTAATTCATATTTAGCTTTAGCGTCTTTAAGAACTACTTTTCTTGAAATAGTTAATCCTTCTTGAATGATATCTTCAACCGTCATACGAGGATCGAGAGAATCAATAGGATCTTGGAAAATCATTTGAATTTCATTCATTAATCTTCTATCAACATGTGAATCATCATATTTGATTTGTTTAATCTTTGCTTTTTGAACTGAAACAACATTATTTCTAAATTCTGTAGCATTTTTATATTCATTATCAAATTCTTCTTTAGAAATTTCGTTTTTAGCAAGTGAAGCCTTTAAATCTTTAATTTTTTGTTTATATCTAATATTTGTGTACTTAATTTCTTTTTCATTCCATCTACTGCCTGCACCAATTCTATATCCTTTATAATAGATTGATCCACTAGTAATGTTATAAAGTCTAATAATAGATCTTCCAGTTGTAGTTTTTCCACATCCAGATTCACCAACTATACCAAAGCATTCACCTTCTTTAACATTGAATGAAACGTTATGGACAGCTTTAATCTTATATCTATTTGGTCCTTTTCCAAAGAAGAAATATTGCTTTAAATGATTAACAG
>CAYNBG010000059.1:0-6224 GCA_964395495.1 uncultured Staphylococcaceae bacterium | reverse complement strand
TCATTCAGCACAACTTGTAATTCAGGCTATGGGAAGAATTTGTAGGTGTAAAAATAAAAACAAAAATATATTTATTTTTTCAGATAAAGAAATATTAAGTAGGCTTAAACAAATAGACAATATATTAAATGGCAGGCTATTTAATAAAGAATTTTTAAAAATAAATAAGGAAAACAATGGATTATTAACAAATTTTAAAAAAACTCACTCTTTATTTATAAAATCACTAAAAGAGTCTGAAGATAAAAGATATTATTTATTTTTGTTTTTAACAATTGCTCAATCGAAATTATTAAACGAAGATTTAAAAAAATATATTAACCAAAAATTTAAATATTTAGTTAATGTCTTTAAAGAGATTGCAAAAAATAATCCTGAATTATCTAACATAAATCCCAAAGAAGCTGCTTTTTCTTACTATAACTATTTAGTAGGAACACTTTATATAACAATTAAAAATCCAGATTATATTAAATTTATTTCAGAAGATTTTATATTAGATATTATAAAGGTGTAAATCATGAAGAAAGTATTTCAAATATTAGGTAAAAAATGGTATTTAGTTATTATTGTATATATAGCTATTATTGGACAATGTTACTTACAATTGCAACTTCCAGATAGAATGAATGCAATACAAAATTTAATAACTGATATAAATAGCACGACAAACAAAATATTAATTGAAGGGGGCTGGATGATACTAATAAGTGTTGGTGTTTTTATTTTAGCAACATTTCAAAATTATTTTTGTACATATTTAGCCGCATTTGTAAGCAAAGAATTAAGGCGGGAGATGTTTAAAAAAGTTAATACTTTATCTCTTGGTGATTACAATAAATTTGGTACAGCAACTTTGATTACAAGAACTACAAATGATGTTGAGCAAATTAAAAACTTCTTAATTATGGGTATAAGAACTGCCGTTATGTCACCAACTTATATGATTATCGCCTTAGTTTTGATTTTTACAAACAATTATACTGATCCTAAACTAGCTATAGTTTTGGCTATAGTTTTACCATTGATTCTTGTAGGAATGGGAATATTGTTAGCAGTAACTTCTCCTTTATTTAAAAAATTACAAATTAACATCGATAATATAACAGTTTGTTTAAGAGAAAATTTAACTGGTATAAGAGTTGTTAGAGCTTACAACCAACAAGAAACAGAAGATAAAAAATTTGATGATGCTAACCTAGAAGCAACAAAAACAATTGCTAAGGCTAGTAAAATTATGTCATTAGCTGATCCATTAGTATCCGTCTTCTTTAATATCAGTTATGTCGCAATTTTTGCATTAGGTTATTACCTTATGGATGGTGTTTCATTATCTGATTCGGCATTATTATCTAATCAAGTATCTGGCATTGTTGTAGTAAGTCAATATTCGACTCAAATTATGCAATCATTCATTATGTTAGCTATGTTATTGATTATGATTCCTCAAGCATTTGCTAGTATTAAAAGAATTAATGAAGTCATCAATTGTCAAGATTCTATTAAGGATTATACATTTACTAAAGATGAAGAAGAGAAATTCCTTAATAGAGAAAAAGGTGTTATTGAATTTAAAAATGTTACATTTGCATATCCCGATTCAAATATACCTTGTATCAAAAATATTTCATTTAAAACTAAACCAGGAAAAACTACAGCAATAATAGGTTCAACTGGTAGCGGAAAATCAACAATTATAAATTTAATTCCAAGATTTTATGATCCAAGTGAAGGTGAGATTTTATTAGATGGTTTTAATATTAAAAACATACCTCTAAAGTCTTTAAAAGATAATATAGGATTTGTACCTCAACAAGCATTACTTTTTAGTGGAACAATTGAAGAAAATATTAAATTTGGAAACAAAGAAGCAACGACTGAAGATATTAATAATGTTCTTGCTATAGCTCAAGCTAAACATTTTGTTGATAAATTACCTGAAGGTATTAATTCACAAGTTTCCCAAAGTGGCAAAAACTTTTCTGGTGGTCAAAAACAAAGATTATGTATCGCTCGTGCTTTAGTAAGAAAACCTGAAATATATGTTTTTGACGATTCATTTAGTGCTCTAGACTTTAAAACTGATGCTAAATTAAGATTAGCTTTAAAAGAATATACAACAAACTCATCAATTATTATTGTTGCTCAAAGGGTATCATCAATTTTAGATGCAGATAACATTTTAGTTATAAATGATGGGAAATGTGTCGGACAAGGAAATCATCAAGAATTACTTAAAAATTGTAAAGTGTATCAAGATATTGTTAAGTCTCAATTAGATGAAGAAGAAGTTAAAAAAACCATTGAAATGCTCAATAAAATTAAAAACGGAGGTAACTTATAATGCCACCAAGACCTGGAAGAAGACTAAGAGATAAGCCAAAAAATTTCAAACAATCTTTCAAAAGAATGGTAAAAGATTTTAAACCACAATTGCCTCTTATAATTGTTGTTATTTTATTCTCAACTATTAGTGCTGTTTTAACAATTTTAGCCGCAGTATATATGAGAGAAATCATGAATGTTAATCAAAACACAATTATTGATTTTAATTACGAAACAAACAAAGTTGTTATAAACTGGAAACAATTTTTCTTTAGTTTTGGTATAATGTTAGCTTTTTATATTGGAAGTGCACTTGTTTCTTTCATCTCCCAATTTTTAGCCGTAAATATAAGTTCGAGTTATGCATATAATATGAGACAGAAAGTAGAAAGAAAAATAGACAAATTGCCATTATCATATTTTGATAAAGTTCCTTATGGAGATACTTTATCTGTTGGAACAAATGATGTAGATAATATTTCTAGAAATTTAACTTCAATCATTACTCAAACCTTCACAAGCTTCACATTATTCTTTGGAACATTAATCTCAATGTTCGTTGTTGAATATCGTTTAGCATTTGTAGCTATTTGTTCAATTCCGTTAACAATGTTAGTAGTAGTATTAATTTCTAAGTTCAGTGGTAAACAATTTACTAATTATAGAAAACAATTAGGTAATTTAAATGGTAAGATCGAAGAAAGCTATGCTGGTTATTCAGTTATTAAATTATTTAATAAGGAGAAGGATATTGAAGAAGATTTTGATGTAAAAAATAAAGAATTAGCCAAAAGTGATTATTTATCTCAATTTTTAAGTGGATTTATATTCCCTTCAACCATTTTTATTAATAATCTATGCTATGTTGCAATCGCTGTTGTTGGTGGTTTAATTAAAGAACCAGCCTCAATGTTAACTTTCTTCTTATTCTTAAATCTTTTTAATCGACCATTTCAACAAATTGGACAAATATTTAATGTTATTCAATCGGTTGTAGCTAGTGGAGAAAGAATTTATAACCTTTTAGACGAAACCGAATTGGTTGAAGATGGTTTTTATTTAGAAAAGACATTATTATCAGAAGTAACAATTGATACATCTAAAGAAAATATCAATGAATATTTTATCGATACTGCTAACTTTGATTATAAAAGATTTGATTATATTTACACATTATCATTTAATGGTGAAATTGAAAAAGAGGCGGGAAAACATATAGTTTTTGATAAAAAAGGACTTTATAAAATATCGATTTATAAAAAAGATAAATTAATTTTAGACGAAAATTCTATCGAAGGTAATTTTGAATTTAAAAATGTATATTTTAAATATGTAGAAGAGAAACCATTAATTGAAGATTTTAATTTAAAAGTTAATGCAGGCGATATGGTAGCTATAGTTGGTCCAACCGGAGCTGGTAAAACAACAATGGTTAACCTTATTATGAGATTTTATGAATTAAATTCTGGTAATATTTATTTAGATGAGTTTCCTACAACCAATTACGCAATTAAAACTTTAAGAGGATCAATTGGTATGGTTTTACAAGATACTTGGTTATTTAGAGGTACTATAAAAGAAAATTTATTATATGGAAACCAAAACGCAACCGAAGAAGAATTAATTGAGGGTTGTAAAAAAGCTCATATATATCATTTTATTCAAACTCTTCCTCAAGGATTTGATTTTGTTTTAAATGAAGACGGTACAAACATTTCGCAAGGGCAAAGACAATTAATTACAATCGCAAGAGCTATAATTTCAAAACCAAAAATTTTAATTTTAGACGAAGCCACAAGTAGCGTTGATACACGTACAGAATCTCAAATTCAAGATGCTTTAAATCAAATTATGAAAGGTAGAACAAGTTTCGTTATTGCTCATAGATTATCAACAATTAAAAATGCAAAAACTATTATAGTTATGAAAAAAGGTCATATAGTTGAAATTGGAAATCACTATGAATTATTAAAGAAAAAAGGCTTCTATTATGATCTATATAATGCACAATTTTCAGGATTAAATCCAATGAATAAAAAAGATCAAGATGTACTTGAAAGTTAAAAATAGTTAGGAAATAATATATTTTTTTAAAAAATTAATCAATTTGGCCTTCATTATTTGTTTGTAAATAATGAGTTAAATTTTTATAAGATTTATGTAAACTTGGATATAAATCTACATATACGTTTTTAAACAAATATTCGTATTTTTTAACTGCTTCTTTGTTAGGTTTAAATATAGTTTTTACATGAACCATATTTTCTTTTGCTTCTTCTAATGATTTAAATTTATTTATGCCTAAAAATATAGCCATAGCACATCCTAAAGAACTGGTTTCATATGTCGTTGTTTTAATTACTGGAATATTAAATATATCAGCAGTAATTTGACAAATCGCATCGCTTTTACTTCCGCCACCACTAATAGTTAAATATTCTATTTTTTTCTTAGTTTTTTTATTAATACCAATCAAGCCTTCCTTTAAAGCGTAAGCTATACCTTCAATGATTGCTCTATATAAATGATATTTAGTATGTATATCAAAAAATCCAATTACTGCACCTTTTGATAAAGGTTTACTTAAAGAAGGTCCCCAATAAGGTTGAACAATTAAACCATCACTTCCAGGTGGAATTTCTTCTAATTTTCTATTTAAAATTTCTTCAGGAACTGTTTTCTCAATTTCTGCTTCTAAAATTTCTTGATTAGCAAACTGTTTACTAAACCAACCAAGCATCCAATAGCCTCTATAAACTTGAACTTCTCCAGAATACCATCCCTTATAAGCACAAGCATAAGAAGGTAAGAACTTTTCAGGTTCAAAATATTTTTCTTTTACTACAGCAATACTACTTGCTGTTCCATAACTAACATGAGCATATCTTGAATCAATTGCACCACAACCTAAAGCTTCACAGCTCTTATCATTTCCAGTAGCAATAAATTCTAATCCTTCGGGTAAACCAGTTTCCATATGTGCAATTTTAGTAATTTTTCCAACCGAAGAACCTGCTTCAAAAATTTTAGGCAAATATTCAATTGGAATACCAAAAATACATGATTTTAAACCTTTAGCAGATTTATACCATTCTCTTTTTTTAAAATTTATTGGATAGTGACCAATCATATTTGATGCGCTATCGCCACAAACACCTAACAATCTATAATTAAAATATGAAGATAAAGGGACATAATGTCTAATCTTATTCCAATTTTCTTTTTCGTTCTCTTTAATCCATAAAGCTGGCGTACGTTTTCTATTAAAAACTATAGTATTTCCCATTCCAACAAGGTTAAATAGAGCAGTATATAACCAAGGAATTTTTTCTTCAAGTTTTGCTTGTCTTTGATCTAACCAAATAATTGATGGTCTAACAACATTATAATTTTCATCTAAATATGCAGCTGTATCTCTAAAACAAGTTAAAGAAAAATAGCTACATTTATTAACTAATTCTTTATTTTTTTCAACAAGTCTATTGCTTGCCTTACACATGCAATTATAATAAAAATTAGGATCTTGTTCACAATATCCAGGTTTGACTGAAAAGTATGGCTCACCATATTTTTCTTGTTCAAAAGCCAAGAATTCTCCCTTATCATTAATGATTGAAACACGTACAGATTGCGTTCCAAAATCAATTGTTAATACATAATTATTATTTTTTCCCATATAAATATTATAAATCATTGTTTAATTTATTAAAACAATAAACATTGTTTTTAAAAAATTCAAAAAAATTTTTTTATTTATTTATATCATAGATATAAAATGATATAATATTAAACGTGGTTATTTTGACTACTATTAATTTAGGAGGAAATAAGATGTCAAAATCAAAAAAATATGTCTACCTCTTTAATGAAGCTTATGGATTAGGAAAAGAGCTTCTTGG
>CAYNBG010000058.1:0-6300 GCA_964395495.1 uncultured Staphylococcaceae bacterium | reverse complement strand
CTTTAAAACATGGTGAATTCGCTATTATTTCTTCTTATTTTGTTGCTCAGTTATTAATTAGTATTGGTATATTATTAGATTGGATATTATTTCAAAATTTAGGTATTTAATTTTTTGCTTTTAAATATTTTATTCCTTTTATAATATGTCCATTAGCAAGTTCAACTATCCCGTTAGCTGTATTCATATTTACAAAACCACCACTACTTTGAACAAGACTTCTAACAGAATTATGAGGAGTTAAATTTACTACAAAAAAATAATTCTTATATAAAGTATTCCTTAAACTTTCATCTTTAATCTTATTAATTTTCTTTAAAGAATTATATTTTTTAGGGAATGCTGATTTAATAGTTTGATCTTCTACAATTTTTAAAACAATTTTACCCATTAATGTTTTTTTATAATCAACAAGAGATGTCTCTAACGTTATTTTTTTATCTTTTGTTATAGGTTTAATCTTTCTACCTAACAATTCCTCATAACTAGAATTATCTATGTCAAAATTATTTAAATCTTTATATTTATTATTTATATTATCGCTATATGGAGATTTTATATCCTCTCCAACAATATCAATATCTTCCTTTAACATTACGCTAAAAGCATTGCGACATATCAAAATCGAATATTTTCCAGATTCTAAAACAAAATCATTCCTATCTTTATTAAAATATTTAAAATCATCTTTATTTATATTAATATTAATTTCTTTTTCTTCATTTGAATCTAATTCAGTTTTTACAAAATCTACTAAGTATTTTTTAGTTTTAAATACTTTAGAATTTTCATTATTTTTTATATAGATTTGACTAACTTCTTTGCCTTTTATGTTACTAATATTTTTAACTTTAAAACTAACATTAATATATTCTTTATTTTCTTTAATATTTAACGAAGAATATTCAAATTTTGAATATGATAAACCATATCCAAAAGGATATAGAACTTTATCTTTATTAAAATCGTAATACTTATAACCTACAAAAATACTTTCTTTATATAATTCTTGTTGAGTTTTACCAAAAACACTATTAAATGGTATGTATTTTTCATCTTTTACCCAAGTTTCTGCTAATCTTCCAGATGGATTTGTTTTACCAAATAATAAATTATAACAAGCTTCGCCTCCTCCTTCTCCAGGAACATACATATTTAAAATTGCATTTACTTTATCAATATACGGAATAATAAAAGAAGATCCTCCAAACAAAACTAATATAACTTTTTTATTTAAGGAAACAAGCTTATTTATTAAAGATACTTGGTTATATGAAATATTTAAATTAGGTCTATCAAAACCTTCACTTTCTTTTAAATCTGTGAGTCCACCAAAAAATATTATAGTTTCAAAATTTTTTGCCTCATTTATAGCTTCTTTTTCTAATTTTTTATCTACCTTATCATCAACTTCTTTATATCCTCTAACAAATTTATAATTAACATTATTTTTATTAAATGCATCAATAGGATGAGTTAAATATTTTGGTTTAATTAAACTACTTCCAGCGCCTTGATATCTCATCTTCTTAAATAAATCACCAACAACTAAATATTTTTCATTGTTATTTAATGGTAAAATGTTATTATCGTTTTTAAGTAATACTGCACTTTCTTCAGCGCATTTAACCGCTAAATCATAGTGTTTTTTGAGCAACTGTTCAATATTTTCTTTTTCTATTTTAATATCCTTATGTTTTTTTACTAACTCTAAAATATTTTTAACTCTTAAATCTAATACAGATTCATCTAATGTTTTATTTAATACCGCTTCTTTTAAAGATATAGAATTTTCTTTAATATTTCCAGGCATATCTAAATCGATTCCACATTTAACACCTTCAACTCTATCTTTAGTAGCGCCCCAATCGGTCATAACAACGCCTTTAAATTTAAATGTATCTCTTAAAACAACATTATTTAAAAAATTATTTTCGCTACATTGGTAATCATTAACTATGTTATATCCACACATTAAAGCATCTACATCACTATTTTTAATAGCAATTTCATACCCTTTTAAATAAACCTCTCTTAATGCTCTAACATCACAAATCGAATCAGAATTATATCTATAATTTTCACTATTATTTAAAGCGTAATGTTTTAAAGTGGCTCCTACATTTTGACTTTTTAATCCATTAACAAAATTACTAGCCATATATCCACTAACATAAGGATCTTCACTATAATATTCAAAATTTCTTCCACATCTTGGATTTCTTTTAATATTCATTCCTGGTGCTAAAAGTAAATCAACATCATAATAAACACACTCTTTACCTATAGCTTCACCAATTTTATAAGCTAAATTTTTATCAAAACTATTTGCAATATTAGCAGGGGAAATAAAAGCAGTTGATGGATAAGAATCACCTAAACCCATTGCTCCATCTCCATCCATTTCTTCTTTCTTCTTTCTTAATCCTAAAGGACCATCAGTTAAATAAATAGAAGGTATCGATAATCTTTTTATCTCTTTTGTATTCCACGATTTATATCCTTCAAGTAAAGATATCTTTTCATCTAAAGTTAATTCTTTTAGCATTTCATCAATATTTTTCATGTTTAATTTCCTCATGCTATTATTATAAAAAAATTAACCATAGAATTAAATACTAATATAAAATGCATTTTATATTATTTTTAAATACTAAAATATTTGTTATAATCATAAACGCGAGGAAGCGATATGATTAAATGTGAACCTTTTTTACCTAAATCAGATTATTATAATCCTGCAATGATTGTAGATTTTTATGAATTTTCTATGGCTAATTCATTATTTTTAAATGGATTTAAAGATAAAGTCTTAGTATTTGATATGTTCTTTAGAAAAAATCCTGATAACTTAGGATATTCAATTATTGCTGGTCAAGAAAAATTAACAAAATTCTTATTAAATTATCATTTTAATGATGAAGATATTATTTATCTTAGACATAAAGGAATGAGTGAAGAATTTTTATCTTATTTAAAAAACTATAAATGGAATGGAACAATGTATGCTTTAAAAGAAGGCACTGTAGCCTACCCTCAAATACCAATTGTAAGAATTGAATGCGATATGGTAGGTGCTATTTTAATTGAAACATATTTACTTCAAACAATTAACTTTGCATCTTTAATTGCTACAAAAGCTACTAGAATTAGCGGATTAGCAACTCATAAAGATAGAAATATATTAGAGTTTGGAGCAAGAAGAGCGCAAGGTGATACTGCTTCTATATTTGGAGCTTATGCTGCTGTTTTAGGAGGATGTGTTGCAACTGCTAACTGTTTAGCTGAAATGAATTATGGTGAAGATGTAAAAGCGACTGGAACTGTTGCTCATTCTTATATTGAATTTTTCCCTACAGAATACGATGCTTTTTTAGCATATGCTAATACATATCCAAATAATGTATCTTTATTATTAGATACATATAACGTTTTTGAATCAGGATTACCTAATTTAATTAAGTTAGATGACTATTTAATAAAGAAATACCCTAACGATCCATCTAAAAGAGTTAAATCAGCTCGAATTGATTCTGGAGATTTAGCAAGATATTATAAACGTTTAAGAAAAGCATTAGATAACGCTAATAAACCATATATAAAACTTGTAGCATCCAATTCATTAGATGAACAAAAAATAGAAAACATGGAAATATATGAAAATGCTAAGTTTGATTTTTATGGTGTTGGAGAAAACTTAATTACTAGCGCTTCTGACCCTGTATTTAGTGGAGTTTATAAACTTGTAGCAATTAAAAATGAAGATGGTACTTATACTCCTAAAATGAAATGTTCTGATTCTAAAACAAAAGCAATTATACCAGGAAAACTAATGGTATATAGAGTGTTTGATGAAGATGATAAAGCTCAATGTGATATCATTGCTTTAGATGATGAAATATTAAATGAAAATGAAGAAATTAAAGTATATAACTTCAATCCAGATGATTTTCATAAATTTAGATATATTAAACCATTAAAAATAGAAAAACTATTAATTCCATTTATTGAAAATGGTAAATTAGTATATGAATTCCCACCTATTTTTAAAAGAAAAGAATATGTAAAAGATCAATTAGAAAACCATACTTGGGAATCAGAATTAAGAAAAGAAATGCCTCACATACATTATGTTGATTTAACTGAAAAAGTTTATAATTTAAGAGAAGAATTATATGAACAACTTCACGGAGGAAAACTAGTTGATTAACGCTCTTTTCTTTGGGGGAGCTTTTAATCCTCCTACCATTGCTCATATCGAATTAGCTAAATTCGCTTTAAAAGAATTAAACTTTGATAAAGTTATTTTTTGTCCTACTAAAAATCATTATATATTAAAAACAGAAGGGAAATCATATAGTTTTAGTGAACTTACTAGATTAAATATGCTTAATAAAATAGCTAAAAATAATTCATTTATGGAAATAAGTGATTATGAATTAAAGCAAGATGAACAACCTAGAACTTATTTTACTTTAAAGCATTTTAAAGAAGAAGGTTATAATATAAAACTATTAATTGGTAGCGATTGGTTAAATAAACTAGATTCAAGTTGGTTATATGTTAAAGAAATAGCTAAAGAATTTGGGATAGTAGTTCTTACTAGAAGCGATGATAACATAGATGAAATTATTAAAAATAATAAGTTAGTTAATGAAATAAAAGACTACTTAACTATATTAAAAACACCACCAGAATATAAATTTATTTCATCGACATATATTAGATCACTACTAAATGATTATAATAATAATGTCGATGAAATAAATTCACTAATACCTAAAGAATTGGATGGTTTGAAAGATTATTTAAAGGAGAAACATGTTATGAAAAATAGATTTATTAAAGTAGGAAGTGCTATTCCTAATTTAAAGATTAGTAACGTTAAATATAATAAAAACGAAATATTAAAATTAGTAGACTTAAATAAAGATTGTTCTATAATCGTTTTTCCTGAATTATCTTTAACAGGTTATACATGTGGAGATTTATTCTTTCAAGACTATATTTTAGAAGAGACTAAAAACGCATTAATCGAATTAAAGGATTCGATTAAAGACAATTTAGTCATTGTAGGTGCTCCCCTTATTAAAAATAACAAATTATATAACTGTGCAGTTTTTATTGAAAATGGAAAAATATTAGGAGTTGTACCTAAAATTAATATCCCTAATTATCAAGAATTTTATGAAGGAAGACGGTTTACATCAGGAAAAGATATTAAAAACCAAACAATAACAATTAATAATCTAGAGGTACCTTTTGGAATAGATTTATTATTTAAAGATGATAATAATAATGCAATTGCTGGAGCTGAAATATGTGAAGATTTATTTGTTCCTAATAAACCATCAATACAATTAGCATTAAATGGAGCTAATATAATTTGTAATTTAAGCGCATCACCAGAAAATATATTAAAGAAAGAATATAGAAAACAATTAATTTCTACCCACTCTTCTTCTCTTTATAGTGCTTATATTTATACAAGTTCATGTATCGATGAATCTAGTACAGATTTAGTTTTTAGTGGTCATTCTTTAATTTATAATTCAGGTAAATTATTAAACGAATCAATTTATAAAAAAGATATTGTAAATACTGCTATTATTGATTTAGATTCAATTATTTATAATAGAATACATCAATCTACATTTTCTAATATTATAAATGAATATAGATATATAGATGTTAAAATTAATTCATTATCTAATACATATAATTTAGATTATTCATTATTAAAAGATAAATTAGAAAAAGAAAATTATTTAATTAATAAAAATCCATTTCTTCCAACAAGCGAAGAAGATAAAAATATAAGATTTAAAGAAATAATTGATATTCAAAAATACGGGTTATACACTCGACTTACTAATGCTCATATAAATAATATTGTTATAGGAGTATCTGGTGGATTAGATTCTACGTTAGCTTTAATTATTGCTTATGAAGTTAGAAAATTAAATAAAAATATTAATATATTTGCTATTACTATGCCAAAAGGCGGAAATACTTCTTCTACTACATTAAATAATTCAATTAATTTAATTAAGTCTTTAAATATCAATCCAATTGTAATTCCTATTGAAGACACCCTTAAATCCCACTTAAAAGATATAAATCATGAAGATAAATATTTAGGTAATGGCGATGTTACCTATGAAAATGCTCAAGCTAGAATTAGAACATTAATACTTATGGATTATGCTAATAAAGAGAATGGTATTGTTTTAGGTACTGGTGATTTAAGCGAACTTGCATTAGGTTGGTGTACTTATAATGGTGATCATATGTCAATGT
>CAYNBG010000057.1:0-6322 GCA_964395495.1 uncultured Staphylococcaceae bacterium | reverse complement strand
TCAAAAATAAGTGGGAAAAGATATTGTTTTTCATGATCTAAAGTAAATTTACCATCAACTAAATAATCATATTCATTTTTTGAAAAATCACATGATCCTATCGTTAATCTACCTAAATTATAATCTAAACCATCTTTAGAGAAATAAGCATCTAAAAATTTCTTTTTATTCTCTTTAGATAACAAAGAATAAATATAAGCACTACTTTCAGTAAACGCTCCACCAAATCCAATAATCTTTTGATATTGAATAGAATCATTTATCTTTATATCGAAATCACTATTATTTTCTAATTTAGATTCTATTTCTAAAAAATCATAATCTTTAGTCGTTTGATAAATTTTTATCATTACTAGCTAGCCCCTTTCTAATATTTTCAGGATAATTCTTATTAATTGTCATATCAAATACATGGTTAGAATATAAACTAAAAACCAAATAAGAAAATCCAAAATAAAATACAGCTTCTAGTCCAATAGAAGCATATTGAAATATATCCATACCATTTATAGATGGAACAAATTCAAACAAAAAGAATGGTAATAATAAGATAGCAAATATACCTAAATTCTTTAAAAATGATCCGAAAGTAAATTTTAAAGCATTTCTAAATAATTGTCCTACAGTTGCATTATACAAAATAGTTTGTGTTTGCATAAAGAAATATACCATCATAAACAATATAAATCCTGCATACATAATTCCTTCTAATACACCTTTTAAAATACTATCAATATTAGGTTCATAATTTAAATAAGCTACACCTATTTCAAGTAAGAAATATGTTAAACCAATTAAAAAGTATATAAATAAAAACATTTTCCAATTCTTTTTTATACCTAAAAAGAAGTCAGCATTTATAGATTCACCTTCTTGAAAACATACTTTTTTAAGAAAATAAAATGCTCCACTACAACCAAGTCCAAAAATCATTAAAAATATAATATTTACACCATTAGTTAAAATAACTTCATAAATCGTATGGTTTTCTACATTAGAAAATAAATACCCTGAAAATATCAACCAAATTAAAGATGGTAATAAAAATAAAAACATATAAACACTTAAAAGAATTACTTCAAATAATCTATATCTTAATACATCGCCAAGCAGTTGAAATCTATTAGTAGGTAATGGCATTTCTTTATTCTTAAAATGAAACATAATTATTAAGCTAACTCCATTAACACATTAATAGCATCAAAACCAAATGATGTATATCCTGTTTTTTCTTCTAATGAAAAATTCTTAGAATCATAATTAATCAATAAAACGTAATCACTATCTATTTCTAATTTAAATTTCTTTTCTAAAGCAAATTTAGTATTATAACTAGCATTTTCTTTAGAATACATAGTATATCCATATGTAAATTTATTGTCTTTATCTTTATATACTTCAAGTGAAGAATTACTATTAATTTTAGAATTCATACTATCTGAAATCGGATAAAAATATTCACTTAACATATCTTTTTCTTTTAATACATCTAATCCAGTTTTAGAAAGAATTATTAAATCACTAGTTTTACCATATTTTTCATAGTAATCTGTAACATTAGAATTAGATCCACTATAATAATAAAAATTTGTTTCGTAGATTTCTGAATGTTTATCTTTCATTTTAGTATCAAAATCACTAATATAAGAACTATCTAAACATGTTGGAGATTCAATAAATATATTAATTCTTTCGTTTTCTTTAACTTCATAAATTCTATTATTAATCAAAGAAAATGTAGCCCAAGCAATGAAGAAACTACCAATTATAAAAAGAAAATTATATGTTAAAAAATTAGTTACTTTCTTATTCATTTTCTTTTTCCTTATATTCAACTATAAAATTCTGAAAAGTATCAAATTCATATTCTTTACCATAAGATAAAGAATTAATATTTGATACTTCAATATATAAAAATACATACTTATTAAAAGCTACTTCAATTTTATATTTTGTAGTTAATAACCCCTCTACAGAATATGGTTTGGGTTCAATTTCTACTACTTTTCCTACATATTTTTCTTTTTCATTTAATATAGACTTATAAATCAATGTCCTATATTTTTTATATTTAGAAATATTAGCTCTTAAAAAATATAATAAAAATCCTACATATATAGTAGTCAATAAAGCCATTATTAAAGAAAAATATGTAAATAAACTTCTATTATCAAAAACAAACAATAATGTCATCAATAAAACATAAACAAAAGAAGAAACAATGATATAAATAACATTATTTCTAATTTTTTTAGTAAGTAAATCTGCACTAGTCTTATCTAAAACAATATGTTTCATAGACTATATTTTACCAAATTAATTTCTTTGTTTCTTTATCAAACAAGTGAATCTTATCTAAATCAAATGATAAGCTAATTTTATCTCCATGTTTAACATCTTGATTAGCATTAACTTTAGCAACTAATTTATTATCACCAATCATAGTATGAACATAATATTCATTGCCCAATAATTCAGCAATTAAAACATCATTTTCAAAATATTCTGATTCGTTAACAATATTGTTATTAAATCCTTTTTGACCAATATCTTCAGGTCTAATACCAAATAATACTTCTTCGGATTTAGTTAAAAGAACTTCTTCGATATGCTTAATCTTTTCATTATTTTTAGCTTTAGCATCATTAAATTCATCTAAAACTGTAGGTCTATTATCAAATGGATTATAGTTCTTCAATTCATTTAACTTACTTTCTTGTTCCTTAATATCATCGTTTAATGTAACGATTCTTTCTTGAATCGAAGACATATATTCACAATCATCTAAATTTGATAAATCTTGTTCAAATTCATTAATTTTAGAATTATAAAATTCAACTCTTTTAAGTCTAAGTTTAAGTTCTTTTTTAATTTCACGTTTTTCAAAGAAAGATTTTGAATTAGAAATATGTTCATTCAAAGTATTTATATAATCATTTTCTTCATTTAACTTATTTATGACTTCATTTAATAATGATTCAGTCTTTTGTTTATCTAATTTACCATAAATATCTTCAAGTTCTTTTCTATCATCATTTAATTTATATGTAGCCTTTTTAATTTCGCTATTTTCTAAATATAAAGATTCTTTCTTATCTTCGATTTGCTTATCAATATCTTTATTCTTTTCTTTATATAATTCAATTTCATGTTTATAAAATTCATCAATTTTATTGATTTTATCTTCACTTAACTTAATAGAATAACCATTATCTAACTTGATATTTCCATCTTTATAAGAGCAAGGTAAAATATTCATAGCAGGAGATCCAATAAATGTAGCTACAAAAACATTACTTGGATTATTATAAATTTCTTTTGGTGTACCAATTTGTTGTACATAACCATCTTTTAAAACAACGATTTTAGTAGCCATTGTCATAGCTTCTGTTTGGTCATGAGTAACATAAATAGTTGTAGATCCAAGTTCTTCATGAAGTTTAACAATTTCACTTCTCATTTGAACTCTAAGTTTAGCATCTAAGTTACTCAAAGGTTCGTCCATCAAGAAAACTTTACTATTTCTAACAATAGCTCTTCCTAAAGCAACACGTTGACATTGACCACCTGATAAAGCTCTTGGTTTTCTATCTAAATATTGTTCAATTTCAAGAATTTTAGCAGCTCTATGAACACGTGCATCAATTTCATCTCTAGGAACATGTCTCATCTTTAATCCAAAAGCTAAATTGTTATAAACTGTCATATGAGGATACAATGCATAACTTTGGAAAACCATAGATATATCTCTATCTTTTGGTTCTAAATCATTAGCATATACTCCATCGATATATAAATCACCACTTGTAATATCTTCAAGTCCAGCAATCATTCTTAATGTTGTAGATTTTCCACAACCAGAAGGGCCAACAAAAACAATAAAATCATGTTTTTTAATTTCTAATGAAAAATCAAAAACAGCTTGAACTCTGTTAGAATAGATTTTGTTAATATGTTGAAGAGAAATATAAGAATCTTTAGGAGCTACTTTAGGTTCTTTTTTATGAAGTTTTTCATACTTCATCATTTCTTTATAAACTATTTCTCTTTTCTTTTCTAATTCTTTTTGCTCAACTTCTTTTCTTTTATTTTCTTCTCTTTGTTCGGCTTTTTTTAAAGCTTTTTGTTCTTTTTCTTCATTAGTTAAGGCCATAATAATTCTCCTTTAATTTATTTTTGATACCATCTTACATAATCTACTAACATTTCTGCAGGTAAATCACTATCAAGTGGATTTCTATATCCATCAAAATGTCCACCACAAGCCATATTAAATAATATGTGGAAGTTTGTATCAAATGGTGCGGTATTTGACGATGATTTTCCCGTAATCGACCATACAGATACAGTTAAGAAATTGTTATCATCAACATACCATCTAAATTCATTTTCGTCCCGTTCAACAGCATAAATATGATAATCAGTAATTTGTTCATTGTCTGGAAAATAATTTGTCGCGGTATCATATTTATGAGCACCACTTTCAGTAGCATAATGTAATGCTCCACTAGATTCATATAACAATCTTCCTTTAGCTTCCATAATGTCAATTTCACCACTATTTGGCCAACTACCATAAGTAGATGAATCTGGTAATAACCAAAATGCTGGCCATAAACCTTGACCTTTTGGAAGTTTTATTTTAGCTTCAACTCTACCATAAGTCTTTGCTACCTTACCATTAGTTCTAATACGAGCACTTGTATATTTATATCCATTATAGTCTTCTCTTTTAGCAGTAATTACTAAATTACCATCTCTAAGAGATACATTTTCTTTTCTATAGTATTGTTGCTCACTATTTCCCCATCCAGGATTACCATATAATTCTCCATTACCAATTTGATAATTCCAATAATTTTCATTTAAAGAACTTCCATTAAAATCATCTTCCCAAACTAATTGATAACCATGAATAGCAGATGTACAAGTAATTGTTAATGAAGCAAATTTACTTCTATTTTCATTTGAATAAGCGCTAATTGTTGCAATTCCTTCTTTAATTCCTTTAATTATTCCTTTTGTAGATACAGAAATAATTGTACTATCACTACTCTTCCACCAAACACTTGAATCAGAATTATAATTTGTAACTGTTGCAGTTAATTCATGACTTTCACCAACTCCAAGTGTAGAGATAACAGTAGATTCATCAATATTAACTACTAATTCTTTAGAAGAATTTTCAGTAACATTTAATATAAATTCATCATATTTTTTATTATTAGATATACTAGTTGCTCTAATTGTTGTACTGCCAACTTTTTTAGCTTTTATAATACCATTTTCATCAATAGTAGCAACACTTGTATCGCTACTTGAATATGTAACTCCTGCATTATCTATATCGTTTTTAACATTAGCTACAATTTGTCTATTTTCTCCAATAAATAAAGAATCTACTTTATTTGTTATGGTGACTGATATATTTTCATAAGGATCTACTTCTTTAACAGTAATATTTAAACCAACAGATTTAGTATCATCTTCTTCGCTAATTGCATAAATTAATCCAGTTCCTGCTTTAATGCCTTCAATAACACCATCTGAAGAAATAGTAACAATATTTGTATTTTTACTTTCCCAAATAATATTTTGATTATCTGTATTTAAACAACTTGCTTCAAGTTTAAAGTTTTCTCCAACACTAATTGTATTATTTAAAGGTAAAGTAGAAATAAATACTTCTATTTCTTTGTTGCTTAAAGAACCTATATTACAACTAGATATAGATAATGCAATTAATGATGCAGATAATAATGTAACAAATCTTTTCATGTTCTATTTAATAATACAAATAACTTTAGAAATACTACCATCTCTTACTTTATTTGCAAGTTCTCCTTTAACCTCTTTATATAATTTACCTTCAATTTCATATTGAATTTCTTTTGCTTCGTATGCATTAATATTATTTTCATTAACTATTTCAATAGTTACTTTATCAAATAATTTAATACTAGCTTTACCATCTTTAAAGAATTCTTTAGATAATACTGGTTTAATATTTAACTTTAATTCATTGTTTTCTAATACAAATAAATCTTTACCAATAAACATAGTAAATAACATATCTAAGAATTCAGCATTAGCTCCAGTTAATCTAGCAAAGTATCCTTTACCCCATAATTTCTTATCTGGATTACAAGTAGGAACAATAAAGCTAGAATTTTCTATTGGACTTCTTTTATATACTTCTGGATCCATAAAACATACTAAATTATGTTTAATTTCATCATAATATTCTTCGTATAAACCATCTTTTAATAAACCTAATAAGTATTTATATGTCATATGCAAGAAATCACATTCTCTTTCAAGC
>CAYNBG010000056.1:0-6457 GCA_964395495.1 uncultured Staphylococcaceae bacterium | reverse complement strand
AATTCATATTCCAAACATTAAGAAGATATAATGTTAAAAATACACCTATAACAATTATTTGCGTCAAAGTTATAATTAATGCTTCAATTTTTAATTTTCTTAATTTGCTATTCATACTTCTTTATACCATTTTTGTTTATATAATAAACAACCATTTATTATTATACAATAAAATATTTAACTTTACTTATTAAATATAAAAAAGACTCCCAAATTTGGGAGTCATTTTTAATTAGTCTTCAACGTATGGTAATAAAGCCATGTAACGTGCTCTTTCAATAGCAGTTTTTAATTGTCTTTGATATTTAGCACTTGTACCTGTTAATCTACGTGGAGAAATTCTACCACCTGATGTAGTAAATTTCTTTAATGTTTCAACATCTTTATAATCGATGTATTTAATTTTATTCTTTGTAAAGTAACAGACCTTTTTTCTAATTCTTTTCTTTAAATAAGCCATAATTTCCCTTTCCGATTAGAATGGAAGATCATCATCAGCTATATCTTCAGAGACATTATCATTCTTCTCGACAAATTCATTTCCTGAAGACATATCATTTACATAACCATCATTCTTATCATTTGTTGAACCATTAGCTTTTCCTAACAATTCAATGTTTTCTACAACAATTTCAACAACAGAGGCATTCGTACCATCTTTTCTTTGATATTTTCTTTCTTGCAATCTTCCGTCAACACAAATTTGACTTCCTTTTTTACAATAATTGCAAATAATTTCAGCTGTTTTATTCCATGCATTACATGTAACAAAACTAGAAGTTGTATTACCATCAGCATCTTTAGTTCTGTTTGAAAACGCCAATGTAAACGAACTTACTGCAACGCCTGAACTTGTTCTTTTTAGTTCAGGATCTTTTGTTAACCTACCAACTACGACAACACGATTTACCATAATTTTTCCTCCAAATACTATTCGTGAGCAACTGTAATAAGAGTTCTTAAGACATTGCTATCGATTTTTTGAAGACGTTCAAATTCTTTTGTAGCTTCTGCTGATTCACATTCGATTGTGAGAACAACATAATAACCTTTTGTTTGCTTTTTGATTTCATAAGCTAAATCTCTTAAACCCCAGTTAGCTTCATCAACATTAGTGATTTTAGCACCACCTTTTGTTAAATAACCATGGAGTTTTTCCATTTCAGCTTTTCTTGCAGCATCATCAAGGTCTGCCTTTAAAATGTACATAATTTCGTACTTTTTCATAACCTTTTAACCTCCCTTTGGACTTCGCCTCAAATCTAAATTTCGTTTGAGGAGAGAAGAATGCATATTAATGCTTAAATATGATAACAAAAAAGTTTACTAAAGTAAAGAAATAAAAATGCGCCTTCATAATACAAGACGCATTTAATTTTATTTTTTTAACCCTAAATTATTTTTCATCTCTCATAGTAGGGAATAAAATAACTTCTCTAATTGATGGTTCATTAGCTAACAACATAACAAATCTATCAACACCAAGACCAACACCTCCAGTAGGTGGCATACCGTAATTTAAAGCATTTAAGAAATCATAATCCATTTCATTTGCTTCATCATCACCCAATTCTTTAGCTTTTAATTGAGCTAAGAATCTTTCTTTTTGATCAAGTGGATCATTTAATTCGCTATATGCATTACAATATTCAGTTCCATTTACATAAAGTTCAAATCTTTCTGTAAATCTTGGGTCTGCCGATTTCTTTGTTAATGGAGAGATTTCGATTGGATGTCCATAAACAAATGTAGGTTGAATCAAATCTTTTTCACAGAATTCTTCAAATAATGCATTAAGAATATAACCATTACTAATCCAATGTTTTTCTAATTTTATGCCTTTTGATTTAGCAAATTCGCTTGCTTCTTCAAAACTTAAATCAGTTCTTTCAAAATCAATACCTAATTTTTCTTTTACAAGTTCAGCCATTGAAACCCATTTAAATTCAGGTCCAAAATCAATATCTAAGCCTTGATAATTAATTTTAGTTGTTCCTAAACATTCTTGACATGTGTTTCTAAACAATCCTTCCATTAATTGTCTCATTGAATCTAAATCACCATAAGCTTCATATAATTCAACTGTTGTAAACTCAGGGTTATGACGTGTATCCATGCCTTCATTTCTAAAAAGACGGCCGAATTCATATACTTTTTCAAGACCACCAACTATTAATCTTTTTAATTGAAGTTCAGTTGCAATACGTAAATAAAAGTCTTTATTCAATGTGTTATGATGTGTAATAAATGGTCTAGCACTAGCTCCACCTAATATTGGTTGAAGAACACTTGTTTCAACTTCAACAAATCCTCTTTCATCAAAATAATGTTGCATTGAACGAACAATTTTTGGTCTTAATAACGCTACTCTTTTAGCATCTTCATTCATAATTAAATCGATGTATCTATGTCTATATCTTTCTTCAACATCTGTTAAACCATGGAATTTTTCTGGTAATGGTTTTAAAGATTTAGTTAAGAATGTAAATTTTAAAACTTTCAATGTTAATTCACCAGTTCTTGTAAACATCAAATGTCCACTTAAACCAACGATATCACCAACATCGCAAACTTTAAAAATTTCATATGATTCTTGACCAACTGAATCAATAGAAATGTAAGCTTGGATCTTACCAAATTTATCTTGAATATTAAAGAATGATGCTTTACCCATCTTTCTTAAAAACATAATTCTACCAGCAACTGTTACATCGATTGGTTCTTTTTCTAAAATTTCATTTGTTTTTCCAGCAGCTTTTTCTTTACAAGTTGCACTTGTATCAGTTCTAACAAATTTTTCTCCCCAAGGGTAAACGCCCATTTCTTCTAATTTCTTTAATTTTTCTCTTCTAGCTAACTCTTGGTCATTTAATTTTTCTTCCATAAAATTACCTCGCCTTAATATAATATATTAAAATCAATCATTTTTTAAGTTATTTAATAACTAATTTCATCTAATATTCTTATTAAATCATCAAATTTAATTAATTCTTTTGCTAATCTACATTTAATTTCTTTAGAATTTGGTAAGCCATCAAAAAATTTTGGAGCTATTCCTCTTAATATTCTCATAGCTTTATCTTCACCAAGTTCTTCAATCAAATCTTTAGTATAATCTAATAAATAGTTTTTTTGTCTATTTAAATCTTTCTTTTCTTCGTATGGTTTGTTATCTAATGCTAAATTTAAATTTTTAATAAATTCAGGATTTCCAATACCACCTCGAGCAACCATAACAGCGTCTGCTTTTGTTATTTCTAAAGCTTTTAAAGCATCATTAACTGAAAATATATTTCCACTTATACAAAAAGGAACATTAATATATTTTTTTAAATCTTTTAATGCATCATAGTTTGGTAAACCCATATATAGTTGTTTTCTAGTGCGAGCGTGTATTGCAATAAATTTTACACCTGCTTTTTCAAGCGTTTTGCATGTCTCAATTACATTAATATCATTCCAGCCCAATCTAATTTTACAACTTACAGGTTTTTTACTTCTTTTACAAATTTCAGATACCATTTCATATAGTTTTTCTTGATCTTTAAGCCAACTACTGCCACCATTATTCTTGACAACTTTAGGTACAGGACAAGCCAAATTTAAGTCTAAAATATCATATTCAATTCCTAGACTTTCTAATTCATTCAAACCTTTTAATAAAGTTTCTTTACTTCCACCAAACAATTGAATAGCTAATGGCCTATCACTTCCGTCAGTCTTTAATAAACAATATGTGGAAGGATTTTTATAAATCAAACCACAATCACTAATCATTTCAGAATATGTTAGTCCACAACCAAATTTATTCATTAGTTTTCTATATGAAAAAGAAGTTATACCTGCCATAGGGGCAAGTATAACTTTACTTTTTATTTCGATACTACCAATATTAAAAGACATTAATCTTTATTAACTTCATCTTTACCTTCATCATTTGATGTAGAAGGTTTTGAAATATCATCCTTGTCGTTATTAATAATTGTATCATCACTAGAGATTTTCTTTTTCATTTCATCGCTAGCCATACTTTTTGCTGTTTCTTTTTGTGAAACTGTTTCTTTTGGTAATTCTCTATTTTTAAGAAGATAGTCAATTTCTTCTTCATTAATAGTTTCGTGTTCTAATAAAGTTTTTGCGATTAAAATAACATCATCTTTTCTTTCGTTTATAATTCGTAAAGCTTCTTCATGAGCATTTTCGATTATTTTTCTAACTTCTTTATCAATTTCATCAGCAACTGCAGCAGAGAAATTCTTTTGAGCGTTAGTATAATCTCTTCCTAAGAAAACGCTACCTGTGTCTTTTTCATATTGAATAGGACCTAAACTAGACATACCATATTCAACGACCATACTTCTAGCAATTGTAGTAGCTCTTTCAATATCATTACTAGCGCCAGTTGAAACATCTTTAAAGAATATTTCTTCACTGCTTCTACCGCCTAATAATCCAACTATTTCAGCTTCTAATTCACTTTGTGTAACTAAGAATCTATCATCATCTGGTCCCATTAAAACATGTCCACCAGTTCTTCCACGAGGAATAATAGTGATTTTTCTAACTTTATCTGCATGAGGTAATGTTAACCCAATAATAGCATGTCCAGACTCATGGTAAGCAACCATTTCTCTTTCTTTTTCGTTCATACCTTTACTAGATTTAGCAGGTCCAGCAATTCTTCTATCAATAGCCTCATCAATATCTGCCATTGATATTAAATCACGTTTTCCTCTTACAGCAAGGATAGCTGCTTCATTTAAAATATTAGCAATATCAGCTCCACTAAAACCAACAGTTCTCTTTGCAAGTTGTGCAAAATCGATATCTGGTTCTAAATGTTTATTTTTTGCATGAACTTTAAATATAGCTTCTCTACCTTTTTTATCTGGTAAATTAACAGTAATTTGTCTATCAAAACGTCCAGCTCTTAATAATGCAGGATCTAAAACATCATCACGGTTAGTAGCAGCTATAACAATAATTCCAGAGTTTTCTTCAAAACCATCAAGTTCAACAAGTAATTGGTTAAGAGTTTGTTCTCTTTCATCGTTTCCGCCACCCATACCAGCTCCTCTTTGTCTTCCAACAGCATCGATTTCATCAATAAAGACTATACAAGGGGCATTTTGTTTTGCGGTTTTAAATAAATCTCTAACTCTACCAGCACCTACACCAACAAACATCTCAACAAAATCAGATCCTGAAATAGAGAAGAAAGGAACACCAGCTTCACCAGCAACAGCTTTTGCTAATAAAGTTTTACCAGTTCCTGGAGGCCCTACAAGTAAAACACCTTTTGGTAATTTAGCACCACATTTTGTAAATTTCTTTGGTTCTTTTAAATAGTCAACCAATTCAACCATTTCAGCTTTTTCTTCATCACAACCAGCAACATCAGCGAATCTAACTTTAGAATCATCAACTTTTCTAGCACGTGATTTATTGAAATCTAATGCCTTATTATTTCCTCCAGCTGTAGATGAAAGCATCTTAAAGAAGAAGAAGCCTAATAATAAGAATGCAAGAATAGTTATAATTGTAGGAAGCCATGAAATAAACCAATTTTCAACATAAGCTCCGTAATTTCCAACAATATAATCTTTGTTTCCAATTAAAGTTTGGAAGCTACTACTTGTAGTAAACAATATTTTAGCTTCTCTAACTTCATCAGATAATGCTTCTGAAATTGTTCTTCCAGCATGGACATAATCTGTTGAGTCTTTTGAAACAGGGATAACTTGATTAAAATAAGCTGAAGTAACAGTTATCTTATAACTTTCTCTTGTATACGCACCATTATCACCTTTAATAGCAACAATCATCTTTAAATCGACTTTTGAACCATTATCAGTTGCTTCAAATTGGTAAAAAACATATTTATCATCATTTTCTTTTGTACCTGAATTGTCTTTTTTCTCTTCGTACAACTTATCTTCAAGTTGAGTTGTATTTAATTGAGTAAAATTGGATCCAACAAAATTGTTAACAATAAAATATATAACAACACCAGCGATTGCAGCAATAATTGCCCACAATAATATCGAATACCATATAGGTCTTTTTCTTTCTTTCATTTAGGTCTCCTTTCATATTAAGCAAGTTTATTTTACAACAACTACTTTATTTTATAAAGTAAAAAAGTAATGATTAAATCGTTTATATTGAAATTAATTGGAGATTGACCCTCTCCTTCATAATTTTCGTGATAATGAGGAGTATAGATTAATCTATTTTCATTATCATAAACTCCAGGCCATATCTCTCTTAAATATGCAGGCATTTTTTGATCAATAAACAACCTTGAAACTTTCTTTTTCCCGTTTAAAACCTCGATATAATCATCCTTAGAAACGTTTTTTATATAAACTGCTTTATCTTTAATGTTATTATATTCTTTAGTATTTTTATTTAATTCAAAAATATCGCCTTGCTCTAAACTATCAAAGAAATATGA
>CAYNBG010000055.1:1141-6471 GCA_964395495.1 uncultured Staphylococcaceae bacterium | reverse complement strand
CTCTCATTGTTGTATTTCTCATAATAATAAAAGCACAAATTGCAACTACAACACCTAAAACGTACATTGAATATGTAATTAAATCAACATATGGTAAATTTGCTAATTGACATATACCACCTGCAATAGCAGTTAAAATTGGTAATTTAGCACCGCATGAAAAGAAAGGAATTACTCTAATTGTAGCAACTCTTTCTTTATCATCAGCTAAAGTACGAGTATTAATCATAGCTGGAACACTACAACCAAATCCCATAATCATAGGCATAAATGCTCTTCCACTAAGACCGAATTTTCTAAAGATTCTATCAAGAATAAAGGCAACACGAGCCATATATCCAGAATCTTCTAATATTGAAAAGAATAAGAATAATAATAAGATTTGAGGTAAAAAGCTTAATACTGAGAATAATCCACCAAGTACACCATCACATAATAAACCAACACACCATTCAGGAGCACCTGCAGCAGTTAAGCCATAATTTGCTAATTCTGTTAGCATATCAGTAAAGCCAGTTAACGTAGATTGAAGAATAACACCTATTGAATTAATACCATCATTAGTCCAAAATAGTCCTTCCCAGTAACCGCCAAATTCTTTGTCACCTATTGTAAAATAAGTTCCTCCAAACCAAGGAGTTAATTCTTTAAAGCATCCACTACTTCCAATCCAGAATAAGTTTTCTGAGAAAGTTAAGTGGAAAATTAAAAATAATATAACTAAGAAAATAGGAATAGCGGCCCATCTATTAGTTAAAACTCTATCAACTTTATCTGACTTTGATAACTTTGACTTATTTTTATTTACTTTCTTACCATTTTTAGTAGTTTCTTCAACTTCTACTTTTTCTTCATGTCTTTTAAAAGCTGGAGCAAAATTTTTAGTAATATACTTATATCTTTCATCAGCAACTAAAGCTTCGAAATCATCACCAAATGTATCATCACTAAATTGTTTTTTAAATTCTTCTACCATTGGAAGAAGATCTTTATGATTTGCAGATTCTATTTCATCATTTTCAACTAATTTAATAGCGTGAAATAATGGATTAGCAACTTCTTTACCTCTAAAAGCAATAGTTACATCACCAATTAAATGTGATAATGCACTCCCTTTTAAGAAAGTATTTCCTTGTCTAGGATGATCGCTTATTTCATAAGCTCTATCCATCAATTCTTTTAGATTATCTTCAAGTAAAGCACTAATTTTAACAACTGGTACACCTAGTTCTTCTTGAAGTTTATATTCATCAATAGAATCACCATTTTTAGTAACTATATCCATCATATTTAAAGCAACAATTACTGGAACATCCATTTCAAGTAATTGAGTTGTTAAATATAAATTTCTTTCTAAATTTGTAGCATCAATAATATTGATGACACAATCAGGTTTTTCATCTAAAATGTAATTTCTAGAAATAACCTCTTCTGGAGTATATGGAGATAAAGAATAAATACCTGGAAGATCGACTATATCAACTTCATAATTACTAACTTTATCTTTATATTTTCCTTCTCTTTTATCAACTGTAACACCAGGCCAATTTCCAACGTGTGCTGTTGATCCAGTTAAAGAGTTAAATAATGTAGTTTTTCCGCAGTTAGGATTACCTGCTAAAACAAAATGTTTCATACTATTTTCTTTCCTCCTTAACTTCTTCATCTTTTACTTCAACATAAACATATTGAGCTTCATCCTTTCTTAAAGTTAATTCATAACCTCTTAAATTAACTTCAATAGGATCTCCTAAAGGGGCTTTTTTTCTTAAAAAACAAGTAGCACCAGGAGTAACCCCCATATCGAACAATCTACGTCTAATTCTTCCTTCTCCTTCTACTTTTTTAATTAGGCCAGTCTCGCCTACTTTAAATTCACTTAACTTTTTTAACATCGTGTCCTCCCTCTTTCTACGCAACAAATATTTTTGTAGCGATGTTTTTGTCCAAAGCTAAACGACCATCTTTAACAAGCAAAATGACACTTCCTCCAGAGCTTGACAAAATAGTAATCTTACTATTAATTGTAAGTCCAAGACTTTCTAAGTGTTTTTTTGTTTTTTCATCAACAAGAATCTTGATAATTCTTAATTCTTCATTTAATGGTGCAATAACTATAGGCATAAGTGTTTCTCCTTTAACGCTAATTATTTAAAAAATAAGAAATGTTTCTTATATGGCTTTGTTTTTAAAGATAAAACTCTATATCCAGATTTACTAATTGCATCTTTAAAAATATTTTCATCAACATTTTCATCACATACAATTACACAATTGCCTTTTGTATGAGAAGTTTTTACCTTCTTAACATCATAAATTTTTCTTACAAGATTATTTATGTATGTTTCACACATAGAACAATGTAATCCTTCAATTTCAATTTCAATTTCTTTCATAAACAACTCCTAGTTAGCGTCAACTAATTATAATTATATGATAATATAAAAAATAATCAACAAAAAAGTTAGTTATCTCTAACTAATATAAAATTATTGAAATAAAGACTATTAATTTGTAATATTAAAGTATGCAATTATTTGAATCTAGTGAAGACTATTTAGAAAGAATATTAATGCTTGAACTTAAAAATGGACAAGTCAGATCTATTGATATAGCTGAATCAATGAATTTTTCTAAAGCAAGCGTAAGTGTTGCGATGAAAAAACTCAAAGAAAACGAGTATATCATTGTTGAAGATAATGGTCACATTCATCTTACTGAAAAAGGTAAAGAAGTCGCTAATAAAATTTACGAAAGACATGTTTACCTTACAAAAGGTCTTACATTATTAGGCGTTGATGAAAAACAAGCTAAAATAGATGCTTGTAAATTAGAGCACGATTTAAGCGATGAAACATTTGAAAAAATCAGAGCTCACATTGATGCTAAAACTAATTAATTTTTAGGCTTAATATTAATTTTTTTAGAAAACTTTCTTGTTACAATTCTTGGAAATATTCTTGTTAAAAAACTTGTGAATCCAACAAAAGGTCCGCAATTTTTAATTGTTTTATGTTTTTTAATGGTATTATATCCCATTTTTGCTACTTTACTAGCCTTTGCAACAGGTAAAGATTTAAACATCTTCGAATCTTCTAAAGAAGCGTTTTTTTCAAAATTAGTTTTAGTTGGTCCTGGGCAAATACAACCAACAAATACATTATATTCCTTTAATTCTTCTTTTAATCCTTCAGTAAACGATAATACATAGGATTTACTTGCGTAATATGTAGTAGCATATGGTCCAGCTAAATAACTAGCAACAGAAGCAATATTTAAAATTGAACCATTTCTTCTATTTTTCATATCATTACCAAATAAATAAGACATTTTCATCAATGTTAATATATTCAATTGAACCAAGTCTTTTTGACGATTATAATCGGATTCAACATAAAAATAATGATATGCAAAACCCGCATTATTAATAAGAATATCAATATGTATATTTTTACTAATTAAATCATTATATAAATAATCTATATTTTCTTCTTTTAATAAGTCTAATGAGTATATTAAAATCTCAAAATCACTATTATTTCCCAACTCTTTTTTAATATTTTCTAATTTTTCTTTATTTCGAGCTACTAAAACTAAATTACATTTATCCTTAGCATAAAGTTTAGCAAACTCATAACCAATTCCACTACTTGCACCAGTTATTAAAACATATTTATTCATCTTCTTTTACATCCTTTCCTGTATTTAAATTTAATATTATCAATATTATAATAAAAATATAAAGTATTAATAAAATAATTCTATCATTTATTGCTTCATCAACATATTTATCAATTAAAGAAACAATACAAATTCCAACACAAAAAGCGATAATAATTAAAAAATAAATAAAACCAAAACACAATTTTTCTTTATTTTTATTAATGATACCATCTTCTATATGTTCTACCATTTTTCTAGTATTATTAGTCATCATTGTTGGGGTATATAATATCCTATTTTCTTCTTTAAATGATGTTAACATTAAAGCACCAACTAAAGATAAAAATATACCATTTACAATATTAGAAACATTAAAAACACTTGTAGTATCAAATTTTAAGAATATTAAAGGCATCAATAATAAACCTAACAATAAAGCATTAATTAAATTATCTTTTAATCTTAATTTAGATAATAATTTTACGTTTATAAAATGAAATATAAATGAACCAATAATAAATACTCCAAACAACATTAAGCAATATAATCCCTCTTGTATTGAACCATCTATTAAGTTAACAAAGCATTTAATAATATTACCAGTTTGTATTAAACAAAAAGTTTTTTGATTATATATAAAAGTAAATGCATCAAGCATTCCACCGATCATCGATATAAAAATCATAATAAAAAACGATTTATTTATTAACTTTTTCATCTTCTACCTCAACGCAACTAATATAATCACAATTTTTGTATTCAGAAATTATATTTACTTTTTTATTTCTATATATTTCAAGTTGCTTAATAATATCTTTAGTAAATACTTCTCCTGGAATAATAATTGGTATTCCTGGAGGATATATCATAATCATTTCTTTTGATATCTCTCCTTCAATATTAGAAAATGGTACAACTTTTTCTTTCCCTTGATAAGCATCTCTTGGTCTAATCTTTAAAGGAGGAAAAGCAAATTTAGTTTTTATTTTTTCTTTTTTATCTTTTGAAGAATATTTTTCACTAATATATTTTAAAGCTTTAACTAAGCGGTTAATATCTTCATCTTTTGATCCGATTGTAAAAAGACATAACAAAACATTAGTTTCAGCAAGTTCGATTTGAATATGATATTGTTTTTGCAATATTTTGTATACCTTAAAACCACTAATAGAAAATTTATCTAATCTAATTACAAGTTTAGTTCTATCAAAATCGTATGCACCATTATTTTTAAAATATTCTGTATCTAATACCTTAAATCCGTTAATCTTATTAATTAATTTAGTAGCTTTTTTACATAAATTAATTGCTTTATCAATTTCTTTTTGACCTTTAAAAACCAAAAATTTTCTACTTGCATCAAGGGATGCTAATAAGATATTTGAAGGAGATGTTGTTGTTAACATATTAAAAGCATCATCTACATCTTTAATGTTAATTCTTTTTCCTTTAACTACTAATAATGAAGATTGAGTTAAACTCCCTCCAGTTTTATGAATTGATAAAGTAGACATATCTGCTCCAGCTTCCATTGCTGACATTGGTAAATTATTATTAAAATAAAAATGAGTACCATGAGCTTCATCAACTAATACAATAATATTTTTACTATGAGCATAATCAACTATCTTTTTTAAATCACATGTTGCACCAAAATAAGTAGGATT
>CAYNBG010000055.1:0-1131 GCA_964395495.1 uncultured Staphylococcaceae bacterium | reverse complement strand
TTAATTTATAACAATAATTTAATAATTTTGAACTATCATCTAAATTATTATCAATTGCATTCTTCCATTCATCAAAAGATATTTGATTAACAATTTCTGTTTCTTTATCTACTTCAGGCATGATAAAAGTTGGTATAGCACCGCACAAAATCAAAGCATTTATAACAGATTTATGAACATTTCTAGGAAGCAAAATTTTATCATTAGTTTTTAAAACTGTATTTAACATAATTAAAATTCCGCTTGTGGATCCATTAACTAAAAATTTAGCATAATCAGCATTTGTTGCTTCTGCATATAATTCTTGAGCTTCTTTTATGCATTCATGAGGATGCAAAAGATTGTCCATTCCTTCAGGACAATTTATATCTTTTTCATAAATTATATGTGTAAATACTTTATCAAAATCTGTATGAATGCCACCTTGATGATGTCCTGGAACATCAAAAACACAATAATCTCCTTCTAAATATTTTTTATATTGAGATAAATAAGGTGTTTTCTTTTGTTTTTCAAGATTAAGTTTACCCATACAATTCCTAACTTTTTTATATTACAAGTAATATAATATCGTAGTAAAATATATCATAAAGAAATAATATTAGAAAGATTTTTTATGAAATTTGTTGTAATTAGTGATTCACATGGTTTATATGATCCTGTTATGGATGTAGTTAATGCTAATCCTGATGCAGATATTTTTATCCATCTTGGAGATTATGAAATTCCTGAATACCTACTTAATAGATTTATATTTGTTAAAGGTAATTGCGATTATTTTTCTGATGCAAAAGAAAGTTATGATATATATTATGATTTTGGAAAAATTCATTTTGAACATGGAAATCATATAGATTTTGCTCATTTTGATGAATATGTTAAAAGTAAAAATTGTTTTATATTTCTATTCGGTCATTTACATAAAAAGATTGCTTTAAAAATTGGTGATACTTATGTTTTTAACCCAGGAAGTTTAACTAGACCTAGAGATTCAAATACAGGTTCTTATTTAATTATTAATATTGATAAAAATAAAAAAGTAACTTACGAATTTAAAACTATTCAATTATAGCTTTACTAACTACGTAAGCACTTGCAAAAGCAAACATCAAATTATATCCACCACACAAA
>CAYNBG010000054.1:0-6559 GCA_964395495.1 uncultured Staphylococcaceae bacterium | reverse complement strand
ATATGTAAAGATAGTGAGGATTTAGTTAAGTTTATTAAAGATTATAGTGGTTTAATCTTAACTGAAGGCAAAGAATATGGTGATAATGGTAAAACTTTTATAAGAATTAACCTAGCTACTCAAAAAGAAAGAGTTGTAGATGGTACTAATAGATTTATTTCATCAATAAATGAATATATTAAAATAAATAAGAAATAGTATACTTATTGTATTCCTTGAATTAAATACGTCTATAGACGTATAATATTAATAGTAAATTAAGGAGATATTGATGAGTAAAATTACCTTATACCATGGATCAACTGAAATGATTAAAAATCCTGAATATAGAAAAGGAAATAAAAGAAATGATTATGGTCAAGGTTTTTATTGTACAGAATATATTGAATTAGCTAAAGAATGGAGCTGTTCATTAAATAAAAAAGGAATAGTTAATAAATACGAATTAGATACAACTAATTTAAAAATATTAGATTTATCTAGTGAAAATTATAATATTTTAAATTGGCTAGCAATATTATTAGATAATCGACTTATAGAAATAAAAACACCTGCTCAAAAATATGGTAAAGACCTATTAATAAAGGAATATCTTCCTGATTATAAAAATTATGACGTTATTTATGGCTATAGAGCTGATGATTGCTATTTTATGTTTGCAAGAGCATTTTTAAGTAACCAAATTTCTCTTAAGCAATTAAGTTTAGCAATGAAATTAGGAAAATTAGGATATCAATATTGTTTAAAATCTGAAAAAGCATTTAATAGCATAAGATTTATTAATCAAGTTGAGGTAGATCCTGAAATATATTTTGAAAAGAAAAAAGCAAGAGATGAAAAAGCAGAACAAGATTATTATAAGATATTAGAAAATATAGACTTAAATGGAATTTATATAAGCCATATGTATAAAAAGGATGCTTAAACATGTATAAAACTGAAACATATTTATTTGATTTAGAAGAATCGATGTTTAATTTAGGTGAAGCGTTTAATTATGCAATCAACGTTTATAAATTAGATCCAGATGAGTTTATGAATTATTTTATAAATTCAGGAATTGATGAAATGTTTGAAATAGGGAATCCGAAATTTATTTTTGGAATGTCGGGATGCGAGCTTGTTTTATATATATTTGATAAAATTGGATATAAATATGAATTTAAAGAACCCCAAAATTCATACTTATATTCTCCTGAATATTGGTGTGGATATATATTGGCTTATTATCAATATAAAACTGGTTTGTCTTTTAAATACATTCATAACGAGATATCTATGAAAGAAATATTAAATATGTATTATCCATTACATGAAGCAAGTGAAGAAAAATTTGTTCAAGTATTAAATAAAAGATTTAAGGAAAATAAAGCAACTAGACTTCAAGTATTAAGAAAGAAATTAGGTTTAACTCAAAAAGAATTAGCAGAAAGATCTGGTATTAATTTAAGAATATTACAAGAATATGAAGTAGGAAGAAAAAGTATTAATAAAGCCTCTGCATCAACTCTTTATGCTTTAAGTAGGGTTTTAAACTGTAAAATGGAAGATCTTTTAGATCAAAAATATTTCATAAATGATTAGAGAAAACTAACTTTTAAAATTAGTTTTAACTAACTTATTCAATTAGTCTAAACTAACTGATTTTATCGACTACATCGATATTTTTTAATATAAAAAAATGTTTGCATTATAAATATTTTTTTGCTAATATAATGCAAGACGGAGTAGGAGACTAGCAATAGTTACTTGTCAACATACTGGAAGAAATTCCTGGCAAGTATTAAACACCGAGAGTCATAAAATATTTTAAATAAAAGGGGAATTTTATGGATTGGGTGAGTGTTGTTTCAGTATCTATCTCAATGAGTGTAGATGCTATGACTGTTAATGCTACTAACGGCATTAAAGAAGTAGGTATTAAAAAATGGAAATTAATAATAATAGCTTTAGTATTTGGTATATTCCAGTTTGCAATGCCTACAATTGGATATTTTATATCTTCTACATTTAAAGATTATTTAACAGGAGTTAAAATTGTTATACCTATTATTTCTTTCTGTTTATTATTTTTATTATCTATGAATTCGTTAAGAGAGTGGATTAAAGATTTTAAAGCTGAAAAGAAAGAAAGAGAAAGACAAAAGAAAATCGCTTCAGGAGAAATAGTAGAAACTGAAGAAGATAAAAAAGAAAAAGAACATAAAAAACTTAGTGTATGGAATATTTTAGTTCAAGGTATTGCTACATCAATTGATGCATTATGTATTGGTTTTGCTTATATGACTTTATCAATTCCTAATGCGATGATCTTCTTTGGAATTATTGGAGTTACTACATTTGTTTTATCAATGATTACTGGTTTATTTGGAAGTGTTCTTGCTAAATACTTAGAAAGATGGGCAAGTTTAATAGCTTGTATTGTATTCTTCTTAGTTGGTTTAAAAATATTACTTGAAGGTATTTTATAACATATATTTAAATCTCTTACTGATGTAAGGGATTTTTATTTTATATTTATTAATTGTAAAGAAAGATTTACAAATTAAATCTTTATAGAGAATTGCAAATAATTTATAATCAAGTAGTATGAATAAAATTGTTGCTAGAGAAAAGTATTTAAAGATTAGAAAAGATATAAAAGATAGAGATAGTAAAGACTCTATTATCTTTGATAAATTAATAAATAATAAAAAGATTAAAAAAGCTAAGATAGTAGCTATATATTCTCCTTTTAATGGAGAATATGATACTACTAAGTTAGCTAGATATTTATTAAATGAAAATAAAATTATATGTTATCCTAGAGTAATTGATGAAGATAGTATGGAATTTATTAAAGTAAATTCTATAGATGAAGTAAATACAATAGGTTTTTATAAAGGAATACTTGAACCTAAAGAAGATTGTAATTTAGTTATTAAAAAAGAAGATATTGATGTTATGATTGTTCCATGTGTTTGTTTTGATACAAATAATTATAGAGTTGGATATGGAAAAGGATATTACGATAAATATTTATTTAATGTAGATTCTATATATAAGATTGGTGTATCTTACTTGGATTTAAAAATAGAAGAATTTTTAGAGGTAGATAGCTTTGATGTTAAGCTTGATACTATTGTTACAGAATAGAGTTTAAAACTATTTTTAATTAAATAAAAAATAAATGTTTTATTAAATTTGCATGTTTTATAATGCGCTTTTTTATTTACTTTGTTTGACAGACAAAATAAATAATTATATAATTTAGTTAATCATAAATTACTAAATCGTGATTTACTAATTTTGGAGGTATTCTATATGGAGTTTATTGGTAGAGAAGAAGAGATTAAAACAATAGAGAATATATTGAATAGAAAAGGTTATCAAGGATGCCTTATATATGGAAGAAGACGTATGGGAAAGACAGAGCTTGTTAAACATTGTCTTTTAAATATGAGTATTCCTACAATCATGTATCAATGTAAAGAATCAAGTGAAAAAGATAACACTAATCAATTAACAAAATTAATAAAAGAGATACTTAATATTAAGTATGTTTCTTTCGAATCTTTTATGGATTGTATAAACTTTGTCTTTGATTATTCTAAAGATCATGAAATTTACTTTGTTTTAGATGAATATCCATATGTTAGAGAAACAATTGAAGGATGTGATTCTAAACTTCAAAAGATAATTGATGATCATGCTATGAAATCTAACATAAAGTTTTTTATCCTTGGAAGTAGTATTTCTACAATGGAAGAAATACAAGGACATGATAATCCGTTATATATGAGATTTTCTTCCTCGATATTGTTAAAACAAATGGATTATTATGATTCTTCTTTTTTCTATCAATCATTTTCATTAGAAGACAAAGTAAGGCTTTATGCAGCTTTTGGAGGAGTCCCATATTACAATGTTCAAATAGATGAAAATCAATCTGTAAAAGAAAATATAATAAGAATTTTAAGTGGACATTTTTCAGGACTTAAGGATTTTTTAGAAATTTATTTAAAAAGTGAATTAAGAAAAATAAATAGTGCTAATGCTGTTTTTGAAGCTATTGCTTTAGGTGCATTTCATTTTTCTGATATTCTATCAAAATCTCATATTGAAAGCACTGCTATGTTATCTAATGTACTTCAAAAACTTATTCAAATGGACATGATTGATTACATAGCACCTATTAATGAAAAAAAGAATAAACAAAAGGGTGGATATAGAATAAGCGATTTCTGTGCTAGATTCTATTATAACTATATATATAGAAATGAATCAGCTCATAGCATATTGGATGATTCAATATTCTATGATAATTTCATAGATGAAGAATTTGGAAAATATACAGTGCCGCTATGCTTTGAATTAATAGCAAAACAATATTTAATAAAGGAAAACAAAAAAGGAAAGTTATCCCCATTATTATTAGATATTGGTACGTATTGGTATGATAATCCAAAAGAGAAGAAAAATGGACAATTCGATGTAGTTGGTAAATGCAAGGATGGATATATATTCTATGAATGTAAATTTACTGATAATAAAATTACAGATAAGACCATTAATGAAGAAGTTAAACAGGTTTCTATGACAAATCTAAAACCAGTTAAATACGGTTTCTTTTCAAAGTCTGGATATGATATTAGTGGTAATAACAACTATTTACTATATACCTTAGAAGATTTGTATCGCTAATAAAATCTAAGTTTACAAATTTAATTTTTTATATTTTATAATAGTCATAATTTCCTATACTTAATTATAATTATTATACTCTTGTATAATTATTGCATTTTAGTATAATAAATATACTTTATTTTAGTAGAGGTATAGTTATGCAAGATTTTAATGTTAAAACAGATATGAGAGTATATAGATCTAAAAGAGATTTAGCTAAAGCTTTAGAAGAATTATTAGAAGCTAAAAACTTTGATGATATATCAGTAAGTGAAATTGTTAAAAAAGCAATGGTAAGTAAAAATACTTTCTATAATAATTTTTTAGATAAAAACGATTTATTAAATTATTTATTACATATACATGCTAACAATGTTTTAGTTAAGATTGAACCATTAAGAGAAGCTAAACTATCTAAAGAAGAATTCTTTACTAGGGCTATAAAAGAAATAGTTCACTCTTTTTATCAATCTCCATTAAGATTTTATAACATGATGAAAAACGATAATAGTAAATCATTATATTGGAGTATTAATTCGTTTATTGAAAGTTTAGTAAGATATACTTTTTCAAATTCAGAATATTTTACTAATAAAGATAAATTAAGTTTAGATTTATTATGTCCATTTCTTTCTGGTGGTATGACTAATTTAATGTATTCATTTGCAAATAAAAACGAAATAATAGGTGAAAAAGAACTAGTAGAAGATATATTAAAACTTATTAAAAATTAATTTTAAACTTTTAAATTATTTTTTTATTTATATAATTAAGAATATGGAAAATTTTAAGTATTATTTAATAAAGATATTAAGAAGTTGGATTACTAAAGTTATATTATCTCTTTTAGTAGGAGTTGGTATAATGTGCCTTTTAGCATTTGTTGCTTTTAAAGATAGTGGTATAAATAAGTGGTGTGATTCTACATTTATCACATTCTTTATTATATTTGGATTTGGTTGTTTATCTTTAATATTAAATCTTGGTACATTTGATCTTGCTGGATATGCTTTTAGTAATTTATTTTCAGTTATTATTCATAAAGATAAGAAAAAATATATCGATGCAATAGATTATAAAAATTCTAAAGTAGAAAAAAGAAAAACTGGTAAATGGAATTTCCTTTGTTATATTGGAGTATCTATTTTATTTTTAATCGCTGCTATAGTTTTATACATTTATATTAAAGTTAATTATTAAAAATTTAATATATTTTGTTAAAAATAACCAAAAAACTATAAAAAATTGTTGACTATAATGTCAATATTAAGATTATATTAAGATTAAAACTTTTTGCTTTTATTTTTTTAATAGACATTTAAAATTGAAATTACTTTCAGTTAGATTAGTCCGGAACTTACTGGAAGTGTTATAGAAAAATATTTTAGTAGGGGAGAAAATTTATGAATAGAAAAAGACTTAATGTTTTATCATTTTTAGGATTAGTTGCTGCCTTTTCAGTTGGTGGTCTTGTATCCTGTGGAGGAGGAGATACTCCTGTTACCCCAGTAACACCTACAGGTGATCCTATTGAAGCAAGCTCTTATTTTGAAGCTTATTTAACAAAAGAAATCAATGGCGAAACTGAATTATTAACAACATCAAAACAATCATTAGTTGAATGTGGATATACAGGAGTTGTTGCTCACGCTTATCAAGCACCAAAAAATAGCACTATTAGTTGGGAAGTTTATGATGCTAATGAACAAAAAACAAACGCAGTTCAAATTGATAGCGAAGGAAATGTTACACTTCCTTCAGTAAGTGCAAAAACTGATTATACAGTTTATTGTGTTGCAACTGGTAAAGATAGTGAAGGAAATACTAAATCATATAGAGTTTCATTTGCATTATCAGTTGTTCCAAACGGATCAATTGCTACTGGTGAACAAGA
>CAYNBG010000053.1:0-6641 GCA_964395495.1 uncultured Staphylococcaceae bacterium | reverse complement strand
TGAAGAAGTTACTAATAATATTGAAGAAAATAAAAATGAAGTAGCAATAGTACCAGCTATTCAAGCTGAAACTTCTACTGAACCAAAAGTAATAGAAAAAGTAATTGTAAAAGAAGAAGCTAAACCTATCTTAGCTTTATGTTCTCGTTGTAATAAACCTTTATATAAACAAGATGAAATTGTAAGAAGAACTATACCTCATACTGAAAGACATGGAAAGCATCATACTACAACATATACTAACGATATTATTTGTAAAGACTGTAACCACAAGATTTTAGAAGAAGAAAAACGTGCTAGACAAGAATCATATATAAATAGATGTGAATTAGTTAAAAGAAGAAGAATTAGAAGTTATGTGTGGGGATCTTTAATAACTTTAGCGGCTTTTGGTATTGCTTTAGGAGTTTGCTTAAATATTAAGGGCTTACAACCTGGATTTATCGCTTTATATTCTTTATTAACTTTGTTATTATTTCCATTTCTTGGATGTATATTTTTAAACAATAACTTTATTATTTATGTATTTGCTAAAATATTTTCTTTTAGTTTTGTAAAGATGCCAGGAATTATATTTTCTTTATCTTTTGATGGTTTAAAATTTTTGATTTTTTGTAAGATATTATTTGCTATCATAGGATTCTCATTAGGTGTATTTTTCTTTTTGCTAGCGTTAGCTATTAGCTGTGTTTTATCAGTATTTGTATATCCTTTTGCATTATATAATTCATATAATAATCCTGAAAAAGAAGATGCTTTATAATAGAAATTGAAAATCATAGTATAAAAATTCCCATTATTTTCAATAAAAAATTCCCATTATTTTCAATTTCTAATAAAAAACCTAGGAAACTTCCTAGGTTTTAAAGTATTTAATTAATGGAAATTTTTATAATCTTTGATGAATTGAAGTAATTCAATAGCAGGTTTATTTAAAATGATATTTTTGTTAGTAGCAACGATAATATCAAATGTAACATCATCTTCAAGTGGGATACCAACAATATCATCATCTTTCTTGATTACTTGATTAAATAAGAATGCTCCAATTTTACCATAGCTTAATAATTCTTTAATTGTAGCTAATTGATCTGTTTTTAATCTAATATTTGGATTTAATTTCTTACTTAAGAATAATTCGTTAACAACTTTATATTGAAGAGAATCTTCTTTTAATGTAATTAAAGGTAAATCTTTAATATCATCAAGAGAAATCTTTTCTTTACTTGCTAATGGATGTTTCTTATTAACAGAGAATAATAACTTAGTTTCATCAACTTTAATATATTCAAGTGATGGATCAAGTTCTTCATCTTTATAACGAACTGTTAATGCAATATCGATTTCACCATTTTTAATTGCTTCTTTATTAGCTTTGCTTGCTAATTCATACATCTTAATATTAATATTAGGATATTTAGTTAAGAAAGCATCAAATATAGGAGCGAAGATAAATGATCCTAACATTGGAGGGATACCAATTCTAATAGTAGTGGACTTATACTTAAAATCTTTCATTTGGTCTCCTAAGTTGTTGTATAAGGTAACTACTGGTTTAGCGATTTGGTAAAGGTATTCTCCACTTGGTGTAGGATGAAATCCTCTTCCATTCTTTGCAAAAAGAACTGTTTTAAGTTCTTTTTCTAAATTCTTAATACCGGTTGTAACAGCTGGTTGAGATACAAACATCTCTTTGCTAGTTTCGGTATATGAACCGGTTTCATATACACGAATAAAATATAATAATTGATCAATACTCATACTATGATTATATCAATATTTAATAAAATATACTTATAAATTTTTTTTATAATTAACCAAAAATTAAAATAGTGTTTTATATTGTGTAAGCGCTTTCAATATCATAGAATATATTCATAAAGTAAGGTTATTTTATATGAAACTCAATAAAATGAATGGAAATAAAGGTGTAAAAATTGTTGGATTTCTCGCGATATTAGGGAGTTTAGTGGGGTGTTCTAGCCAAACTGATAGTATAGATGGAAAAACCTATGATATTTCAAAAAATCAAGATAATAGTTTAACTATAAAAATAACTTATACATCAAATACTGAAAATGGAAGTTATTATACATTAAGTATTGAAGGAAGTGGAGAAAGTAAAAATTACGAAAATAGAAAGACTCCTTGGCAAAGTATCATTAAGAAAGTAAAAGAAATAAATATTTCTGAAGGAATAACAACTTTAGGCACTAATTATTTTAATAATGCTACATTATCAAGTTATGTTCTTCCTTCAACTTTATCTTCATTTACATCTACTTCATTTAATAGTAGTGCTAAGTTATATGCTAAAAATAGTTCAGTAGATAAAGGTGAATCTACTAATGATTTATATTTATATAAAGAAACTGCACCTAGCGAAAGTGAAAAGAAAACAAATAAGTATTGGCATTATGTAAATAATGTACCAGTTGTTTGGTCTACTATTAAAGTGCTGTTTATAGGTAATTCATTTACTTTTTATAATGATATTCCTAAATTAACTGAAGAAATAGCTAAATCGATAGGGTATGATTTTAAATCTGATTCTATTACATGCGGATCATATACATTAACAAAATTTGCAGATCAATCAGATGCATATGGAAAACAAGTATATGAAAAATTAAATTCTAATAACGATTATGATTATGTTATTTTACAAGATCAGTCTGCAAGAAGTTATTCTAATTATTCTGCATTTAAAACTGCAGTAGATACTTTAAATAAGTTAGTTAAAAAGACACAAGATCATGCAGAAACTAGATTATATGCTACATGGGCATATGATGGTATGAGTTCAACTAATACAATTACTCAACAAGAACAAATAATTAGAGAAAAATATGAACAATGCGGGAATGAACTTGGTATTAAAGTTCATAATGTTGGTAAAGCATTTAGTAAAGTATATGAAGAAAATAAAGAAATAAATTTATATTTTACTGATAATAAACATCCATCTCATTATGGTTCATTTTTATCAGCACATGTTCATGCTATGTCGCTTTTAGGAATAGATACAAGAAATTCTACATTTTTAAGTTATTATAGTAGTCAAGAAAAAACAACTTGGACAATTAGTGGTAGTGAGGCAACAATATTAAAAGATGCAGCATATTCTGTATGTTTTAATAAATAATAAACATAATAAGAAGGAGAAATAAAATGAAAAGAAAATTAATGTTGATTTCAAGTTTATTGTTAGGAGGATTAGTTTTAACAGGATGTGGACAAACTAATAATAATGATGATACAACTCCAGTTGAACCAGTTACACATAAGTATTTAGTGAGCTTTTATGTTGATGGAGCTATTAATCAAACTTTACAAGTTGAAGAAAATAATTTAATTGATAGTAGTAAAGTAAATACTCCTACAAAAAGTGGTTATACATTTATTTCTTGGCAAAATAGTTCAGGAAAAGATGTAGATTTAACTACTTTAAAGATTACTGCTAATACAAATTTATATGCATATTTTGAAATTAATGGAGTTAATCCTCATGATGGAGAATCTTCTTTAAATGTAGAAGAAACTAAAGATAGTACTAAGACATATTCATTAGTAATTGGTTGGTATGGAAATTCTAAAACTAGTGGAGTTGATAAAGAATTAATGCAACATGCTTATAAAAACATAAGAACATATTTAACTGCTAGTGGAGTTAATGAAGATGTTTTATCTTCTATTACAGTTAGAAAATATGGTGATGAAGATACTAAAGTTGGACCTTTAGGAACACTCATTAATACTGATGGAGATGTTGATATTATTATTGGTGTAGGTAAAAATATTACTACTACAGGAGGTGTTACAACTGTTTCTAGAGTTGATAATTTAACATTAGGTACAACTAGTGGAAGATCTATTGCATTAGTAAAAGAAACTACATTAGGAAGAGAATTATTTGATTATATTACTTCTACTGATGGTATTAAATTCTTTAATTTAGATTATCATTTTGATGGACAAATTAAATCAGTATTTACAGTTAATTTCTATGTAGATGAAACAAAATATTTGTCATTATCTGTTAATAAAAATGAAGTAATTGATTCTACAGCTATTGCTAATCCTACAAGAGGTGAAGATACTTTCTTATACTGGGCAACTAGCGATGGAACTCAATATGATTTTACAACCAAAGTAACAAAAGACTTTGATTTATATGCTAAATTTGAAGCAAAAGTAGATCCTCATGCAGGTGAATCTTCATTAAATGTAACTGATACAAAAGATAGTACTAAAACATATTCAATTGTTATAGGTTGGTATGGAAAAACATCAATTAGTGGAATTGATGAAGCATTAATGCAACATGCTTATAGAAATATAAAAGCATATTTAGAAGATAATAATGTTAGTAGTACAGTAATTGATGCTATTAGTGTTAGAAAATATGGAACTAGTGAAACTGGTGTAGCGGATTTAGGTACATTAGTTAATACTGATAATGATGTTAATATTCTTTTAGGTGTAGGTAGTAATATTGATGATGCTACAAAGGGAAATGTAACATGCACTACTAAATCTGGCCCATTTACAATTAATGGGGTTGCTAAAAGATATTTTGCTTTAGTAAATACAAATACAGAAGCAAAAAGTTTATATAATTATTTAGTTAGTGATTCTGGACTTCAATTCTTTGATTTATCTTATCACTATACTTCAACAAAATAATTAAGAAAGGATATATTATATGAAAAAGAGAGGGCTTTTAATAGGGATTCCTATATGTTTACTAGCTATTAGTAGTTGTAGCTTTGTAAAAGGAATGGAACATCATTTAACAGTAGTATTTGAATATAAAGATGAAATTGTTAAAACTAGTGATGTTAGCGAATTTAATAATGGAGTATGTCCTACACTAGATGATGCTTTAATTCCAACTGGATGCAGATTTTATGGTTGGACATGGAAAGATCCAGATAGTATCGATATTACAAAATATACAGATAGTAAAAATAAAGTTACAGATGAATTTTATACTAATTTTATAGAATATGATGATGTAGTTCATTATGATGAAATTAAAGATTATGCATTTAATTCTACAGTTACTTTAAAACCATTATTCATCGATGAATCAATTATTCCTATTCCTACATATTATTTAGCAATAGGATGGTATGCAAAATCATCAACTAGTGGATTAACTCAAGAAATAGTTGATAAATGGACAATAGATTTAAAGAATTATTTAAAGACTGAGGGAGCTAGTGATAGTGATCTTGAAGATGTAGTAATTACTGGATATGAAGGAGATGTTGCTACAGCAGGAAGTTTGATTAATAAAGATAAATATAACGATATTCTTATTGGATTTGGTAACAATATTGATTCTACTGGTGGAGTTAGCGTTATTAATAAAGTTGGTGGTATTCAAATGGGAACTAAATCTAATAGATATATCGCTCAACTTAATGAAAAAGATTTAACAGTTAAAGTATTCTCTTGGCTTCAAACAAGTGAAGGTCAAGCATCACTTAAATAGGAGGTATAAATAATGAAATTTAGATATAAATTAGTTAAAGCATCTACAATTATCGGTTATGTTATTGCCTTCTTATACTTAACATTAACTGCATTATTATTTTCTGTTAGCAATAATTTTTATTGGTTAACATTAGTATTAGGTGGTATTTCCTTGTTTAATTCTTTATATTCTTCTTATTTAAATCAATATATAAAAGAAGAAGAATTAACTGGTAAATTAAAAATTAAATTCTTAGTAAATACAATTATTAGTGTTGTTTATCTTCCTAGTTTTGTATTAAATTTAATAGCATATTTATCTAAAAATAAAGTAGATAAATATATCGAAGTTATTAATCCTGAATATAAAGAAGAAGTAAAAGAAAAACCAAAGAAAAAATGGTATCAAAAAGCTAATTTTATTGTAAGCTGTGTTGGTTTAGGTGTAGTAATATTAGGTTCTTTTGGTGGACAAATTGGAGAAACTAGCGGATATAGTGTATCTGTTAAAGATTTTACTTTAACAAAAGAGATGACTGAAAAATATAATTCTGGAGATGGTAATGCTTTAAACGGAGTTAATGCTGTTATTGAATCAAATTCATTATCTTATAAAGTAACTGAATATAAACCAAAATCAGCAAGTAGCGAAAATTCTCTTCCTGTTATATTTGTTATGCCAGGCTTTACTAGAACTAAAGCTACAATGAGTCAATACGCAATAGAATTATCAAAAAGAAATGCAGTTGTATTTACATTAGATCCAGGTTGTCAAGGTGGTACAACATATTCAGGTTATGATGAAAATGGAGAAATGATTTCTTCTACTGTTGGAGATAATGGTTTAGATTATTTAGTTCAATATATTTATAACAACACTGAAGAATATAACTATATTGATAGAGATAGATTTGGTGCTGTTGGACATTCTGCAGGTGGTGGTAATGTTAATAGTTTAGCTGCTTTATTTGCAGGAGATTCATATGAATCATCTATTATTAAATCAGTATATATTAGTGGTTATATTAAAGTAAGTGCAGCTAATAAATTTAAAAATTTAAGATGTAATGCTGCAATAAGTTATGCATATTATGATGAAGGTGCATTTAGATATCAAGGATCTACAAGTGCATTTGAAGTAATTGCTAAAAGATTTATTA